>CALCQV010000070.1 GCA_937894795.1 uncultured Bacteroidales bacterium | reverse complement strand
TTCATAATCCTGATTTTAGTTTACTTTTTGTGTAAACCTATTTCAGGACAAGTCAATGTTTTAGACTCTTTCGCAAAACCCTGAACGCTGAACGCTGAACCCTAAACGCTAAATGCGTTTAAAGCTTCCCTTCATCAGCAAAGCTATAATATTTTTCGTCACCAACGATGAGGTGGTCAAGCACTTTGATATCAAGGAATTCACCTGAGTGCTTTATCTTCTCGGTTAGCCTGATGTCACTGTCGCTTGGCTGCAGATTGCCTGAAGGGTGATTATGGCATAAGATAATACCGGCTGCGTTCTCCTCCAATGCTATTTTGAAGATGCGCTTTGGATCAACTACTGTGCTGTCAAGTCCTCCTTGACTGATACAGTGAACCGACAGTTTCCTGTTGGCCCGGTTTAGGTATAGAACCCAAAACTGTTCATAGGCGCAATGAGCTACCTGAGGATAAATGAGTTCAAAGGCATCGCTGCTGCTCCTTACATCCTTGTTAATGGGTATTTCATGTATTCGGCATCGCATGCCGAGTTCCAGTGCGGCAAGAATGGTAAGAGCTTTGGTTTCACCTATGCCGGGTATTTTCTTCATTTCAGCCAGGTTCAGCTTCGACAGGTTGACCAGGTTGTTATCTGCTTTGAGGAGCAGTTGCCTTGACACATCAACCACGGTATGAGCACGGGTACCTGAACGTAGCAGTATAGCTATCAGCTCCACATCACTCAGGGCCGCTTTGCCTTTGGTCTTAAGCTTTTCACGTGGCTTATCTTCGTCAGCCCATCCTTTAATACCGTTTTCTCTAACTTTCTCTGTACTCCCTTTGGTTGAAGCTGATGGGCCGGCACCCGACTTGTTTACTGTACTCTTCATTCATTCAGGCTATTGTGCAAATAAATGCAATTATTATTAAAATGGTAAAGATATGAACAATATACCGCCAACAACAGGAAATCAGGGAAAAGTGTAAAAAATGATAATAGTAGCATTACCCTGCCTGCAAACAGGAAATAAAGAGTGCTAAAAGAGTGTGTGGGATTTGTTTTGGGGGTAGCTCAGACTTTGAATTTAAGTCAGATCAACCAATGAATTAATATCATATCGGGTTGTAGAACTATAAATGAGAGGTCATATTTACAAGAACCAAACAAAAAACCCCCGGAATAAATTCCGGAGGTCAGATCTTTACCTTTAAGAATAAGGCTTAAGCCAAACGGTTAACGTAACGGGTTAGCTTTGACTTCAGGTTACCTGCCTTATTTTTATGAATAATGGTTTTCTTGGCAAGTTTATCAATCATGGAGATGAGCTTGGGCAATTTCTCGGTTGCTTCAGCTTTGTTTTCCATGGTACGGAATTTACGAACGGCATTACGCATAGTTTTGCTGTAATATCTGTTGCGAACACGCCTGGTTTCGTTAGCCCTGATTCTCTTTAATGAGGATTTATGATTTGCCATTTTTCTTAATCTTTATTTGTAGTCCGTAGGGGAATCGAACCCCTATTACCAGGATGAAAACCTGGCGTCCTAACCGTTAGACGAACGGACCCTGTATCTGTTTGTTTAGGGACTGCAAATGTACAACTATTTTTTAATCCTCCAAACAGTGGACATATTTTTTTACAAAATTGTATATATTGATGAAATTAGTCTTTATTTAATTGATAATGAGCATTATACAGGTCGTATAACCTCACATAAAATGCAATGGGGTAAAAAAAAAGCACCTCTTAGCCGGTAAATTTTGCATTTGGCTGCTTAATTTCCACATGGTCACCCTGAAAACGGAATCCCAATCGTTTACCTGTTACCAGTTTAACATCGGAGGTAGCCTGCATATCCTCTACCCTTACCAGCTTGACTTCATCATACGGAGGAGTCAGCAGGTCGAAATTGGTGGTGTAGAGTATGGATGATTTGATTATACCCATGGCGGCCTCTTCAGTCAGTTCAGATGATGCGAAGTTGTTGTATAGCTGTCCTATTTCACGTTTCCCTTCAATAAAGAAGTGTACATCCTTATTAATGAACACCCTTCCAATCATATAACCGAGGTCGTTCATTCGGCGATAGGTAAATGAGTCGGCCAGGAAGTTGTATATGTTAATGACACCACAATAGCTGCGTTGTGTATCATCACTGATATAGTTGGTTTTCATTACTTCGTGTAACCTGGGGAACTGGAACACATTGGTATGCATCATAAAGATGAGTACATCACCTCCAAAGGTGAGTTCCACCTTATATTCATCGGTTTCGTGCAGTTCAAATCCCACGTGGTTTGCGTCCTTGAATTTCAATTCATATTCTTTAACCAGTGAATGTAGAATTTTCTTAAACATTTGAAATGATTCATAGGTTTTGTGATATACGTCCTGCTTGAGCAGCGATTTGGCACGTAAGGATTCAAATAATGAATTGTCCATTTAATCTCAGGTTTTAAGGCTAAATTTTCCGCTTATACACCTTTTTCACCGTTGTTAAACAATAGCCGGTTAAAGGTTTTACTGTTGATTATTATATTAATTGCTTCAAAGGTATAAAAAAAGGGTTCAGTTAGCAATCCAAAACACATTACCTGATTGCTGCGGCAACGGCAACGCCATCAATAGCACTTGAGACAATGCCTCCTGAGTAGCCTGCACCTTCACCACAGGGATATAATCCTGAAATCTGTGGGTGCATCAGGGTAAGCTCATCACGCGGAATACGCACTGGTGAAGAGGTACGTGATTCCACACCGGTAAGCACAGCCTCATTGGTCAGGTAGCCCTTCATCTTTTTATCGAAATCGGCGAAAGCCTTCTGCAGTCGGTTAGTGAGGAACGGAGGGAGTATTTCACTCAGGTCAGCGCTTACCAGACCGGGATTGTAAGAACAGTCAGGCAGCGTAGTGGAATGTTTTTGGTCGACGAAGTCTGCCATTCGCTGAGCAGGTGCTTTGAAGCTCTTACCCGCCATCAGCCATGCTTTCTGTTCAATGGATTGCTGGAAAGCCAGGGCAGCAAATTCACCATGGCTGTTGAAGTCGGCCCAGTCGGCCGGTTCAATGGCAACGGCAATGCCCGAGTTGGCAAAGGGGGAGTTGCGTCGGGAGTTTGACATGCCATTAACTACCATCTCATTGGTATCGGTAACGGCAGGTACTATAGTACCACCGGGGCACATACAGAAGCTGAAAACGCCACGGCCGTCAACCTGTGTTACCAGATTATAGGCAGCTGCAGGAAGGTAGGGCCCGCGGTCCGGCATACGGTATTGAATGGAGTCGATGAGTTGTTGTGGGTGTTCAATGCGTACGCCCAATGCAAAGGGCTTTACCTGCAGCATTATACCCTGATTGTGAAGCATGGTATAAACATCACGTGCCGAGTGGCCGGTAGCCAGTATAACATTTGATGCGGCATAACGGTTTCCCAGATGATCTTCTACGCCTTTGATCTTGTTGCTCTTAATAATCAGCTGTGTTACCCGTCTGTTAAAATAGAACTCACCGCCTGCATCAAGAATGGAGCGGCGCATACCTGCAATAATGTTTGGCAGCTTATCAGTTCCTATATGCGGGTGGGTATCGTACAGTATTTCAGGGGAAGCGCCATGTTCAACGAAAGTGCGGAGAATGTCGGCCACATTGCCCCTTTTGGTAGAGCGGGTATAGAGCTTACCATCGGAATATGTACCTGCCCCACCCTCGCCGAAACAGTAGTTGGAGTCGATGTTGAGCGTATTGCCCCTATTGAGTTCGGTGATATCATATTTGCGGGCCTTTACCTCTTTACCTCTTTCGAGGATTATAGGCCTGAAGCCTCTTTTGATTAGTGTAAGCGCTGCAAACAATCCCGCGGGACCTGCACCAATGACTATTACGGGTATTTTGCCAATTACGGAGGGCAAGGGGGTATAACGAAGTTTTTCTGATTCAGGCAAATGCTCACCGATAAAGACTTCCACCTTCAGCCTGAAGACTATCTTGCCACGGGCATCAATGGAGCGACGGAGTGGACGGATGTGATATATTCTTCCCTGCGGCACACCCAGTATTCCTGATACCACATGTTTCCAGCGTGCCGGATCATAGGCTTCTGCCGGATTGAGCTTTATTTCGAGTTCTTTCCTCATAATTTCTTAAGCTTGCAATACGGCCGCTTTCCTTAATCCTATTCAAAAGTGAAAGAGAGCAGGAACATTTTGGAGTTCAGTCTGTCTATTCCTGATGTATAGATGTTACCTTCACGACGCAGGACATCACGCAGACCATAGGCCATCTTCAGTTCCATACCGAATTTAAAGAAGGCAGTGTAAAAGTCAAGTCCCCCTCCTATTTCGCCATATAGGTCGTTGCGTTCCAGGGCAATGTTGATATTGTTGTTACCCTCTTTTTTCTTTGAATCGCTGGCAAGATCGAGTGAGTAACGTATACCGCCGACCCAATAGGGGCGCATGTTGTTGTAGCGACTTCCTTTAAATTTCAGATTCAAAGGGAATTCCACGAAAGTGGACTGGATTTTCTTGTTGATATTCAGCTCATCGTCAACATCCAGGAAACGGGTGCTGATGACATAGTTAAGATCCCGTTCACCAAATGAAAGAGATGGAACGAAGCGAAGGTCCCAGTTATCGGCAATACGGAGGTTTGAGACAATACCGATAGTGAACCCAAAAGCGGGGGTATGCTGAACACTAAGCAAATGCGATGAATCGGAATTAAAATCAGGGGTTGCCAGTGCATCATAGGATTGATGCTGGAAACCGGGATTTGTTTTGATGGTAAACAGCATCTCGTTCATGCCGAGAATAAAGCCGAAATGATAAGGGGCATCATCATAACCGGGCAGGTTTCTCACTTTTCGGTGCTGGGCACTGGCTTGCAGCATGAAGCCTGATATGATCAGTAAGATAAGTATGACTCTCTTAGGTAATAATTGCACGGGGTTAATTTTTATGGTGATTAACGCAATGAGCGACGATTTATTTTAATAATTCAATGGCTTCTTCTAAAAGTTGTTTTCCATTAACAGGCACCACGCCCAGTTGTTCACATACCAATCCACCGGCAATATTAGACAGCGCAGCCGTAATCCATGTATCGGTATCGAGAGCCCTGCAAAGGGATGCAACACTTATTACGGTATCACCGGCTCCTGATACATCGGCAATATTACGCAGGTGTGCAGGGATATGATACTCCTTGGTATGACCATCCAATATTTCACGCATATACAGGCCATTTTCTGAGAGGGTGACCATCATGGAGGTGATTTCCTGTTGATGCTGCCAATCAGCACAGGCTGACTTTATTTTTTCAATATCCTTCAGATCAATCTCTTGTTTTAATCCTTCACGCAGTTCCTTGAGATTAGGCTTAAAAAGATCAACCTGACGGTAGGCATTGAAGTTTTTGTGTTTGGGATCGACTACGACCGGCACATTCAGTCTTTTACCGAGGGCAATAATATGACTGATAACCTCCGGTGTAAGCACTCCCTTATTGTAGTCCTGGAGTATGATGGCTTTGATATCAGCCTGTTCCATGAGGGCATCCAGTTTCACTAACAGGCGGTGTGTATCGGCAGCACCAAGATCATCGGTAATCTCCTCATCCACCCGGAGCAATTGGGCTTTGTTACCAATAATTCGTGTTTTGGTTGTGGTAATGCGGTGACCGCTCTTTAGTATTGCTGATGTGTCAATATGTTCCCTTTCAAGGAGTCTTATGAAGTCAGCGCCTTTGGTATCATCACCTATTACAGAACAAAGGACGGGTACAGCGCCCAGTGAGCGGATGTTGAGGGCAACATTGGCAGCTCCGCCAAGCATATTTGATTTATGATTTACAAGTACAACCGGTACCGGTGCTTCAGGTGATATGCGCTCCACTTTACCGGTGAGGTATGAGTCGATCATTACATCACCAAGGATGAGCACTTTAAGATTACTGAAACCGGCAAACAGGTTTTCCAGTTGTTCGCGCGAAATATTCATTGCTTTTGAATTCAAAATGCAAAGATATAAAAAATGTCATCAACGGCAGGCTGCCGCCGACCTGTGAACAAGATAAGTAATATAAATAAGACAAGTAGTGCCCGCGGCTCTATTAGAACAAATCATCAACCAATGATTGCAGCTACCTGATATTGCAGCATGCAACAGATCAATAAAAAAATGAGGGATTGAAGTTCACCAGGTAGAGCTCCTTGGTAGCGCGGGTTACGGCAGTATAGAGCCATCTCATGAATGATGCATCAATCATTTCAGCTTTAAGATATCCGGCATCAATAAACACGGCATCCCACTGACCGCCCTGAGTTTTATGGCAGGTAAGTGCATAGGCAAATTTGGCTTGGACAGCATTGTAATAAGGGTCGCTTTTGACTTTATCCTGACGTGCCTGGCGAGATGGAATATCTGTGTAGTCAAGCATAATTTCATCACGCAGCCTGACTATTTCTTCAGAAGGCATGGAAGGTTTATCAACATTTATAGATTCGAGCAACATCCTGATTTCCACTACATCCATATCGGGGTAGTCAACAAGCTGCACAATAAGATCAGCAAAGTGGAAGCCGTACATCTCCCAGCGTTTTTGAATGCGGCGTACTTCAACAATATCGCCGTTGGCAATAAAACCCGCTTTGGAAGAGATAGGTATCCAGAAGTAGTTATTTTTGGTAATCATCATGATGTCGCCGGCCGAGAGTTCCGATTCACGGTACAGTATTCGGGAACGCACTTCATTGTTGAAGAGGTTGGCACGTTTGTTTGAACGAGTTATGATTACGGTATTCTCCACGCCAAAGCGGCTGTAGCAGGAGTTGAGGGCATCTTCAAACTCAGTGCCGTCTATAGAGCGGATATCGGTGAAGCCCCTAAGATTAAAGAAAGGTGTTTCAGGGGTTTCCTGCAAAGCCTTTTCACGAAGAATGGTTGCGTTGGAGAGTATGCCGCTATCCAGTGACTGCCTCACCACCTCATTAAGTTCATAGGTAACCACATCCAGATGGTACTGTTTTTGGAGAATGCCGGTCTCAAGCGCCGGACTTTCAGCCACACCCACGGGAGGCAACTGTGCATTATCACCAATGAGCAACAGACGGCAGCCTTCATTTGCATAAACATATTCCACCAGGTCTTCCAAAAGGTCACGATGTGAATAGATCCCCGGTTCACCCGGAGCACCGGGACCCTGAATCATGGATGCCTCATCAACAATAAACAAGGTTTTCTTATGCGGATTGGGTGCCGGCATCATGATAAGCCTTCCATCGTTTCCGGTAACGGCCCTGTATATCTTGCGATGGATGGTATTGGACTGCTTACGGGCATAACCTGCCAGTACTTTTGCTGCCCGGCCGGTAGGTGCAAGTAATACCGATTGAAGCCCTGCAACAGGCAACACCCTTACCAGCGCACTTACCAGCGTAGTTTTACCGGTACCTGCATACCCCTTCAGCAAGAAGACAGGCCGCTGTTTTACAGAAACAGGTTCTGTAATAAATTTGGAAATCATTTCAATCACTCTGGCCTGTCCTGACGTAGGTTCATGTCCCAACTCCCTTAATATATTGTCAGCCATTAATCGGCTATCCATTTCAATCATAATGATGTGTTAAAAACTCACAATAAATAAACACCTATACCCTGGTTAAAATCCATTCGGTTGCACGGTTATCCGATTGCGCAGTCATCCGGTTGCACGGTCAACCATCTGAATCGGTCATTAATTCAATCACCTCCGCTTCTTTCATTAGAAAGGATATCCTATGCCAAAGTTCCAGTTGATATCCTTCAATTGGAATTTCGACAAGTCAATGACTCTATGGTTGGTTTCCCGGGCAGGGTCGTAAAGCCTTAAGGCACCATCAATACGGAAGACGAATATGCTAAAATCGAATCTTAAGCCAAGTCCGGCATCAAGAGCCAGTGATTTTAAAGCGCGGTTCCAGGTAAACATCCCACCGGGGAAATCAATATTATCATTCAGCAGCCAAACATTGCCAACATCAGTAAAAAGAGCACCATTCAGGTATCTGTACATAGGGAAACGGTATTCCACATTACCTTCTATCCACATATCGCCCACACTTTCAAGAATATTGGCACTATGTGACTCAAACTCACCGGGTCCGAGAGTACGTACCGGCCAGCCTCTCATACCATTGGCACCTCCTGCAAAGAATCCTTTCTCAAATGGCAATGACGTTGAATTTCCATAAGGGACACCTATTCCAAATGCCAAACGATATACCAGCCGCTGGTGTGGGGTAAGAGGCCGGTAGTACCTGAAATCAATGTCGGAGCGGAAATATTGGGCATACCTTATATTGAAGAGAGTGTACTTCCCGTCACTGTCGCGCGGGGCCCCTGTAACGCTGCTGATGAGGTTGAAGAGGTTACCGGCGGGTTCAATGTTTACACGGAGGTAGGTAAAGTTCTTTCGATCGCCCAGGTTTTGGTTATTGAATACATAAGAGTACTTCATTGCCAGGATGAGATGGTTGGTATATTGATTGAAGAACCGGCGGTCATTAAGCTCCAGCAGCTTCACGGTAAAGAGACTGTCGCGGACAATGCTGATACTGCTCAGGTCAACCGGCGAAAAGTAATGTCGGGAGGTCAGTGAGGCATTCCACTCATAGCTGAGTGACAGTTTGGAGAGGTATCTTTCATATTCCGGACGTACACCATAGTTAAAGCCCAGTCCAAGGATGGTTTTGGGGCGTGAGTTTACATCCTGTGTTTCAATGGAGAATGGGCTCAACAATGTTGGGAAATCAATGCCTGCCTCGAATCCTGCTTCCAATGAGTTAAAAATGCCAAGGTGGGTAGGTGATGGTTCATCAATGATGGAAGGCTTTATTTCAAAAGCTCCAAAGAGTTTGAAATGAAGGTTTTCGGCGCCCACAAAAATATTGCGATTTCTATAATTCACACTGGAACCCAGACCCATGAGACCGCCGGCATTGGTACCTTCAGCTTCAATGGTAAAGCCGTTGACGGGGGCTCTGACGATGCGCACCTCACAATCAAGTAATCCTGTATTTGAAGTTACTTTCACTGAGGTATCCTCCGCGGCCCGCACATTTACTGAAACATAGCTGCTAAGCCCAAGGTTATGCACCCTGTTATAGGTCAGGTTCACATTTCTCTGACTGTAATAGTCGCCCGGTTTCACGAACAGAACGCGTGATAGTGCCAATGGCCTAAGTCGCAAATTTTCCCTGTAAATCTGGTAAAAATCGGGTGGTTTGCTGATTGTTGCAGTCAGTGAATCACCTTTCGGAAGCTTATGATCAATAAAATATGCTATCGTATCAAACGTGCGCAAGGTATCATTGGCTCTGGGATAATCACTATGAACGAAGATTTTATTGAAAACATATTTCTTATGGGGCACTTCCAATGAGTCATTGTTTTGGCGGAAATTGGAGATGATGATTTTCACATTGGCCTCTTTGTTCCGGCCAATGGTATCAACCTCAAAGTAAATGTAGTTGCTATTGAATGCATAATAACCTGAATTACGAAGCAGTTGAGTCAGTCTGTCGCGTTCGGCAGTCATCTGATATGCATCATACTGATCACCCTGTCTTAGCAGGGAGTTACTTGACATAACCACTCTACGGAGGGTATCATCACTGATTTCCCTAATAACGGATCCTAACCGGTAAGGCTCATCAGTAATGGTACTATACACCACTTTGGCTTTACCCCTTTTAAGGATAACTGAACTTTGCACATCACTTTTGAAATATCCCTTATTGGCAAGATACTGACGCATCGGCACCAGGGAGTTATAGGCCATAACGGTATCCAGCAAAACAGGGGGTTCGCCGAAAGTTCGCACCATCCAGCGGTTGAATCGGCTTGAGGTGTTGTGGCTGAAGGCATCCCACACACGGCCATGCAACAGGCCCAGGAATCTCTTATTGGGTTTGGGTTGGGCAAAATTAAGCAGGTCATCCTTTGATATACCGGGACGGTCAGTCTTCACGATATTGGCAGTAAGCAGATAGCCGCCTCTGCTCTCCACCCTCCGTGAAACATTACAGGAAGCCAGGATTAAGGCTAACAACAAAAATACCAATGGCTTATAACTGCGTATCAACAGACTGGACATTGAAAGGAATCTTGTGCAAACTTAAGAAAATTATCGGTTTATTTTGAATGTATTTACTGATAAAGGACGGGGAGCCACCGGTTGTTCAATATCAACCAAAAGCTATGGTAACAATTACCTCAAGAAAAAAAATATTTTTTTTCTGCCAAACAGTTGCAGAATTAAAAATAGATTGTACATTTGCAGCCTCAATTACCAATGGGAGCATAGCTCAGCTGGTTCAGAGCATCTGCCTTACAAGCAGAGGGTCACAGGTTCGAATCCTGTTGCTCCCACAAAAAAAAGCCACTTTTAGTGGCTTTTTGCATTTTATCTATTACCCTATCTCCTTTTTATAATGTAAGAGCCATTCCATTCACTTACATTTTCCCCTAAACCCTGAACCGCTATAATTAAAGAGCCATGCCATTCTCAATGAATATATGCATACTCTTGTGATAGCCACTGCCAGATCAGGTTATTCAGATTGTACAGCTCCTACATCAGGTTTTACAATAATCTCTTTCTCATAGCGCCCATCCATGATTCGTCTGAAGAGTTGATTATCCTTATTCCAATAGTAAAGAAACTCTCCATCAGTGGTAATTTCAGCATCAGCTCCGCAGAAAAATAATTCCTGATCAAGTTTCATGTTGGTTTTTATTCTACGCAGGAAAGAATCCCTGATATAATATATCCAACCATCTTGAACGAATAATATCATATCCTGCTCTGTAAGTGACAATTTCTTAATCCTCCCATACTTTTCAGTCAGAATATCAAATGCATCGTTATGGTTGTTGCCTTGACTTTGTGAACGTTGTATTTCTTTCATCATCTCTTTCTGAGGATCGTATGAAATATCCAGACTAAACCATCCGGATGGTTTTGATTCTCTTTTTTCAAAAACATCCGGTATATATTTATAATCCAAAGCTACTGTTGGATGGGCATACACACATACATACACTTTCTTTTCCTGATCATCAAGAATGAGGTGTGAAGTATTTCTGTATATTGAAAAATACTCCTCATTCTTTTTGGTATCCCTTTTATATGTATACAATCCACCACCTCCTTCAGGCTGTTGAATATCTTCCCAGTTATGATTATAAACAACATAATCTCCATTAACTACCATTGAATAAACAGATTTTATATCAAACAGCTTATCAATAGTTGCATTGGACTTTTGTGTTGCATGTGAAAAAATTGCTTTATCATTCACAGAATAAAAAGCCAGTCCCTCTTGATTTACCATCAATGAAGTAATGTAATCTCTATCATTCAGTAAGGTACGTTTCACATTATCGGCCGAAATTCTGTATAAGCCAGGCCTGGTTCTCTCATTTGAATTGTAATAGTAGATAGTGTTACCTATGACATTCAAACAACTGGGGTAGTCATTATTAATGCGGGTAAGAAACTGTCCGTTTCTCATTACTTTATATAGCATATTACTATCTGCTCTATTAACAAAGTACAGCCATTCGCCTTGGGCACTCAAATTATCTTTACCTGAAATGCTGCCCCATTCATTTGCATTTGATATTATGACCGTACATTCATTTGACTTGATACCTGAGGGATCCTGCACGTAGATGACAGTACTTCCTACGGCAACAGGTGTTACTAATCCCTTGGAACTCACTCGTGCCACCTTTGGATTTGCAGATATCCATTGCACTTCTCCTACTTCCTTATTTTGTGACCTCTTGATGTCAAGAGTGGCACCGGCGCCTTTCACAAATAACTCAATCCTGCCAGGTGACAAGTATAAATTATCTTTGCGTGCCTGATTATCTGATGCTTCTGCTCCCTGACCTGTTTCAGTGTTGCGTTTCACCCTGGTTCTGGGTTCTTGGGCAGTTGTCTGCATTAGAATTATTCCCAATGCAATTAATAGTAATGACTTTTTCATTGTTACTACATTTAGGTTGCTTATATTCAAAGGTATAAAATCCTGAAAACTAATTCAGGTGTAGTATCGTCAAAAGACTTTGATTCTCTAAAGCATTGCAACAATGGAGTCCAGCGGAAAATAAACTACTTTTGTCGCCGTTATTGAAAATCCATTGTACCATTTATTAATCGAATTTCTCTTCAAAGGTCATATATATGCTTTGTATAATACGTCAGGAAACCGATCCATATTTCAATATTGCTGCGGAAGAGTATGTGTTGAAACATTTTACCGACGATTGTTTCATGTTGTGGCGAAATGAGCCCTGCATCATTGTTGGCAAACACCAGAATACTCTTGCAGAAATCAACTTAGATTATGTTAAGGAAAAGCAGATCAGGGTGGTGCGGAGGCTTTCAGGCGGTGGAGCTGTATTTCACGATCTGGGAAATCTGAATTTTACTTTTGTGGCCAATGCTGAAGCGGGTAGTAATCTGGTTGATTTCCATAAATTCACAAAGCCAATTCTTGATGTACTTAAAACACTGAATATTAATGCCGAGTTTTCAGGACGCAATGACCTTGTGATTGAGGGCAGGAAGTTTTCAGGCAATGCGGAGCATGTTTTCCGCCAAAGGATACTTCATCACGGTACGCTGCTTTTCTCATCGGTAATGTCAGATCTGGTCAATGCATTAAATGTGGATCCATCTAAATTTACTGATAAAGCCGTTAAGTCGGTACGCAGCCGTGTTACCAATATCAGTGAGCATTTGTCAGAGCCCATTACCGTTCTTGAATTCCGCGATCTGATAATGCAACATATCATCAATTCCACACC
>CALCQV010000069.1 GCA_937894795.1 uncultured Bacteroidales bacterium | reverse complement strand
AAAGTAACCTTTAAATTTACCGCGATTGACGACATAGAGATCAAATCAATAGTCATTCAACTTGACGGCGAGGAAATTGGCAATCTCACATCCTTCAAGGATTACAGGAGAGCCGTGGTTGACTTTGTGTATGAGAATCTAACTGACGGCAACCACACATTGCTGATAACGGTAACTGACATGACCGGTAAAACTGTTTCGAAATCCTTGAATTTCCGCAAGGTCACAGTGCCGCCTTATACTCCACTGACCGGAGAGATACTTTATCTCCCGCTCGACGGCGATTACCTGGACCTGATTACGGGGAAGGAAGCGGGGAAAACAGGCTCTCCCACATTTGCTGATGGCAAATTGGGAACGGCTTACCTGGGTGCCGCCGATTCATACCTTACTTATCCGGCTGATGAATTTATGACCTCTACTGAATTCAGTATGGCATTCTGGATCAAGGTGAATAGCTTGCCTACGAGAGCAGGTGTTGTATCCATTAGCCCGCCTGCCGAAAGCAGAAACTCGGGATTCAGGTTCCTGCGTGAAGGCACTGAAGCCGAACAAAAATTAGGCATCAACTTTGGTATAGGTGAAACTGAAGTTTGGATGAATCCATTCTATACCTTCACCCCTGACAACAACTGGATTCATGTGGCAATATCCATTTCTACCACCAAAGCCAGCATATACGTAAACGGGGCAGTGATCATGGAAACAGAGCTTGATGCTCCATTGAGTTGGAAAGACTGCTCAACCATGACTATTGCCTCAGGCATGCCAAACTTTGTTTATTGGGAACATTTCTCTGACCTGAGCCTGTATGATGAAATGCATTTCTTCAACAAGGCTATCAGCCCGGAAATAGTACAAACCCTCTATACTGCCGAAAAGTAAGTCTTATGGGTTGTACCAACTTTTACGGGAGGGTGAGGCTTACTTCACCCTCCCGTTCCTTTATAGCAATATTGATGAAATAAAAAATGTTTTTCCACAGATACTCATCGCTGGCAATCTGATGAATGGATTAATAATTCACACTATTGAATCAATTAACTGGTATAAGCCTCTATACCTCACAGAAAAAAGAGCTCTCAAAATTACTTTAGGATAAAAAAATCATTATTTTTGCACCGCTCAAGGCAGTCGTCCATGCCTTCAAATAAGCAATAATCGGGATGTAGCGCAGCCTGGTAGCGCGCTTCGTTCGGGACGAAGAGGCCGGAGGTTCGAATCCTCTCATCCCGACAGCACACATTTGTAAGGGCAGGTTGCAACCTGCCCTTACAAATGTTAAGCCACTTTAGCTCAGTTGGTAGAGCAGCGCATTCGTAATGCGCGGGTCGGGGGTTCGAGTCCCCTGAGTGGCTCATAATTTCTTATTACTTAACAGCGCATATTTCACCGTCGTCCTTAATGCTTCTTTGCAGGAAATAGTATTGATGCAACAATGCTTATCAACATTATACCAAGTATGGTATAAAGTGAATGGGCAGTAGTGTAGCCTACTTCCTTGAGGAAATCGGCAAATATCATCTTGCTTCCAATAAAGGTCAATAGTACGGCCAATCCCACTTTCAGGTATCTGAACACATCCATCACCTTAATCAATATGAAGAACAAGGCCCGTAATCCCAAAATGGCGAATACATTGGAAAAGAATATTATATAGGGATCACTGGTAACAGCAAAAATTGCGGGTATGGAGTCAACGGCAAAAATAACATCCGAAAATTCAATCACCATCAAGGTCAAAAACAGTGGTGTAATCATGTATTTGCCCGCTTTCTTAATAAAGAAATGGTGCTTTACAAAGTTCGGGTAAACCGGCAGATAGCGTGAAGCAAACCGCACAACCGGATGGTTTCGTGTGTTCACTTTTGCGTTATCCTTTTTGAACAACATTTCTATTCCTGTATAGATCAACAGTATGCCAAAGAGGTAAAGTACCCAGTGGAATTGTTGTATGATTGCCGATGCCGAAAAGATGAAAATAAATCGAAAAACAATGGCAGCCAGTATC
>CALCQV010000068.1 GCA_937894795.1 uncultured Bacteroidales bacterium | reverse complement strand
CATCGACATCGAAGCACGCCTGAAGATAAAGAAAGAATCAGAGCTGAAGCTGTTGGAGCTGTTGAAGCAATCAAAGAGCGTGAGCGATATTGTAAGCATCAACGAGCAGCTCACCAACCTCCGCGCCGACATTGAATCAATAGAAGGTCGCCTCAAATACCTTGAGAATCAGGTAAACTACAGCACGCTGACCATCAATTTCCATAAAGAGACAAGAATATCAGGCCGCTTCCTCACTGAATTAACCACAGGATTCAGCGAAGGCTGGCAGATTTTCCTGCGACTGCTGACGCTGCTCTCATACCTGTGGGTAATCATAATATTCATCATCATCGCCTGGCGAATGGCGCTCTACATCAGGAGGCGCCGCAGAAATAAGAGAAAAGGCATATCCCAATGATTATTGAAACGGCAATAGACAAGATCAAAACAATAAACTGCAGTATTTGATATTCGAATTACAAAGGGGGTGTTGTTCACCAGCCGGGGCAAGCTATGCTCTATAATTATAGCCTCCCGCTCCGCTCGCTAACCATAGCGCCAAAAAAAAGAACATTATTTACTCTTTTGGCATCAGCAGGAGCGTGGCGTTGATTTTAGTTTCTTTTTCTTCGTAGTCTTTCTTGATGTGCCTGATACGGTTATGCTGTATGTGCCTACCGGATCAAGAAGGTATGCTTCCAGTGCCTTGCTGTTTGGTATGGAAAGGGGAATTATCACTTCATGCATTTCCTGATCATTTTTGCTCATTGTATATTCAAAAGTGCCGTGTGCCAGGCTGTATTTGGGATTGAGTTGTTCAGTGAAAGAGGTCAGATCGCCACAGGCATAGCTTCTCATTTGACCGCTTCTTGTGGCTGTGGTAAAGTATTTTGCCGATTGGAACAGCTGCCGGGCATTCGAACCGGATTTGATTACAAGACAGTATTTGGGACTTAGGCCCGCCAAAGTGATATTACCGGTTTCCATTCCTCTTTCAAGCGCAATAGACACGTGGATGTCGAAACCGTTGCTGCTGCCTCTGATCTGTTCGTTCATGATCAGTTGCATTTTGTCGTCACATGGCTGATATTCGGTATATTCTGATTCGCTCCTGATGTCAACGGGTTCGCCATTTTTATTTTTCATGGTTAAGCCATGTACAATGTTGAACTGATCTGTTTCGGTAAGTGCCCTGCTCAATACTTCACTGTGTTCGTTGATCTCTGTAATACGTTCGGGCATAATGGTCAGGTCAAGCGACGAAACGGCAAAGGACTGAAAAGTGCTTTTACCCTGTTCTGAATTTGCCAGGGTTGGATGTCCGGTTTTGGTAATTTCCTGAATTTGGATCTCACCTACAAGCTCCGTTACTTTCTTTTTAACCTTCACGGGAATGAATACATCGTCAACGCGGATTATCTTTTCACTGGGGGCGGTTGTTTTGGCGAAACAACGGATGCTGTATTCCGTTCTTTTGTCGGGTGTTTTATGCATAAATTTCACCATGCCATACTGATCTGATTTGGTTTCTTCCTTATCGAGGCTTCCTTCATCACACCTCACATAAACATCAGCATTTTTAACCGGCATGTCATCAGCATCCTTTAGTTGGAACATGAGCAATACATCATGCTCTGTTTCTGCTTCAATCTGTTTTTCCTTCATAAGATACACCAACTCAGGGCAGATGGCTTTACTGTTGTCGTCTTTTCTGACCTTTTTTTCATAATCGGTAATAACGTCAATCAGTCGGCGTGAAGAAGTAGCGGTACCGCCAAGACCAAGGGCTGCCGTCATGCCGGCAAATTTTGCTTCCGAAGGGTCAGTAAAGGTGGAACCTGAACTGGCAATCACATCACGGGTATTGGCTGTTACCAGATGTAGTTTGATGGAGTATCGGCCGGTTCCGGTTTCGGCCAATTCGCCGTAAACCATATAGTCGATGTTGGAGTAGGGGCCTTGGCTTGCGCCGATAAGTTCCTGTTCAGTTGCCGGTTTCAGGATACGAACGGGTTGAAAATCAAGACTAAAATATTCATTCGAACCCTTTGAGTTAAGCAGCAATTGTTCAACACAACCATCACTGGCTTGATAAAGCAGAGGCGAGGCATCTGGTACATTTACTGCAATATCATAAACGTAAACCATTCGCCGGCACTCTTCACCACTGACGTTCATAACGGTAAGTACTAGTAACATGAAAATGATTAGGCTGATACATTCAGCAGACTTTTTGGATTCTGAACACGATAATTTACTCATGGATAAATGCTTTTTGCAAAGATATTTAAAACGGATTCAATCATGTACTCCTGCACCATTTTATTCACTGCAATAATCTTACTTCCCACCACAAATGCTGGAATTTGTCGCTGTGCCTCCGTATATGAATAACTACAGCTTGACACCGGGACGAAAATATCATATATTTACACCATCTTATAGATTATTATTTGGTGTTGTTTTAAAACGGAATCCGGCATGATGAAAAAACTAATCTTTTCTTTGGGAATCAGCTTTATGACACTTGTGGCAGCCGCCCAGTTTACCTTTGAAAAACAATATCCATTCTACCAACAGGCATTTGCCGATGTGGTATTTTCACAGGATGACGGCTTTGTAATGGCTTTTATCGGGCAAAAGGACAAATTATACTTTTGTCTTATAAAGACCGATCTGGATGGGGACACCCTCTGGACGAAGGATTATGACTTTAACATAACATCTTTTGGCAATACTGTGGGAACACAGGACAGTGAGGGGAATATGTATGTTTCCTTCTACCGTGGAAGCAAGAACCTGGCAAAGTTTAGTCCTTCAGGCGATCTGATCTGGTCAACGTATGTTGATAACTACAGCTTTGAAATGCAATTGACCGGTAACACACTGTGGATGGCTACAAAGGGATGCTACCTCTATACCATGGATGCTGCCACGGGCGATAGCATATGGCGGTCAGAGCGGTTTGCCGACGAGCTTGGTGAGGCAACCGTATTCTCCATGGCGGTTAAAGATAATGGCGAGGCGGTAATTACGGCAAGTTATCATGATGGATTTACCGGATTGCCCTTTGAAAATGATTTTTATTACCGACCTGCAGGTTCCGATACATTGGCGACGTTTGAACTTCAAACAAACCTACCGGTGATACTATACGACAGCAAAGCCGTAGGGGATGAGATACTGAGCGTTGGCTCCTACCATGAACCCAATTGTCCGCCATCTATCTCCTATGTGTTCAGATATCTGACTGATGGTACCATTGTTTCCATATCAGAACAGGTATTTCCATATTATTGCGGATTTTATAAATATGTGATCAATAACGACAACCGGCTGGTTATCCTAGGTGCTGCATTTGACTATAATACATCGCATATCATGTTACATTCCAGAAGCATGGAAGGCGACAGCCTATGGACACAAATGATTGGAAATGATTCCACAACGGCCTGGGATTTAAAGCTTGCCCCTGATGGTGGATATGTTGCCTGCGGTGCCAGGGACCAAACCTGGGATATAGTTCAGCCGTACCTATTTAAAACCAATTCACTCGGTATAATCACCAGTACAAGTATTCCCGCCGATGAGCCGGTTTATTCGGTGTACCCGAATCCAGCCTATAAAAGCGTGGTATTTGAGGCACCCTTAACAGCGCAAGGTAGGCCCGCAATGGATCGTGGTGTTATAATCCTCACCAACACACTGGGAAAAGTCTGTGTAGAAATGCCCATTACAAGCAACAAAACGATAGTGAATATAGAAAAACTCAAAAGAGGTTTGTATTTCTATACCATCAGTAACAGTCGCCAAACCCTGTCAGGAAAATTGATGGTTAGATAAGTCGCTTAATCGCTTGCTTTTTTTTTCATTGCTATATAACGCGGCCCCCGTCATGCCGAGTGAAGCGTATTATCTCACGACAAGCAGCGTAGGCGCTTTATTTGAAGGGTTTCAACCTTGAGCGCTTAGCCCAGAGTCCCTTCGCCTTTCCTGTGCTGAGCCTGGTCGAAGCAAAGAGAAGTGATTTAGGGATGAGGAGCCAACCAAGAACAAAACTTGTTCCCGATAGATCGGGACAGGCTCCGACTTGTCGGGAGAACAAAAAAGGAAGGAGGATGGGAAGCTGACTGCTGAGAGCTGACTGCTGATATTTATATAACTTTGCATAACATCAACACTTAACCTATGGACTATAATGCACAGTGGGAAGAGGAACTGCACCTGATTGGTTCTATTCTTGATAAGACACTTCTGGTAAAAGCCACTAAATGGGGCTCGGATGTATATACGCTGAACGGCAAAAATGTGGTGAGTTACGGAGGCTTCAAGAACTATTTTGCTATCTGGTTTTATAATGGGGTATTCATGAACGATAAATATAAATAGCACGGTTAATGAAAGCAAAAAACGTAAAGGTTACCACTACTTCGGGTTTTGATGGTGTGGTGATTGAGGATTACCTGGAGCCGGTGGCAGCGCACGTGGTGGTGGGCATGAATCTGTTTAAGGATTTTATTGCAGGTTTCTCCGATTTCTTCGGAGGGAAGTCGAATACCTATCAGAATACGCTGGCGACGATCAATGATGAGGTGATTGAGGAGCTTAGGAAGAAGGCACATGCATTGGGGGGTAATTGTGTGCTGGGATTGAAGATCGACAATGATGAGGTGTCGGCCCAGGGTAAGTCGATGATTATGGTTACTGCCATAGGAACCGCTGCACGGGCGAAGTTTCCGGTGCAGGCTGCTGTCTCTTCACATAAATCGAAGGCCGGAAGTGTGAGCATTGAGAAGTATAACTTCCTTAAGAAAAAGAGGGAGTATGTTACTGCCGGTGAGAAAGGGACACTGGTAACGAACGAAGAGTTCTGGGATTTCGTGAAGACGAATAAGGTGGCCGAAATGGCGCCTTTCATATTGGAGAGATTCCTGCAGGCGGTTGAAACAAGCAAAGGATATATAAGTGAGCATGTGGAGTTCCTGAACCGCAACCTAAAGGAGTATTTCTCTGCTATTGATACTGAACTGGCTATTGGTTGTCTTTACGATAAACTGATGGAGGAACCTTCATTTCAGGCGCGCAGCAGTATCATTGATATTGTGAAAGAGCTTAATCTGGTGGATTATGCCAAAATCATGGACTTCGTGAAATCAGACAAGTTCACGTTGCAAAAAACAGGAGTGCATCTGCTTACTGCCCAGAAGATGGCTTATAATGAGGTGGATATAAGACTGATGGATGATATTTTAGCAATTATTTCCAATACTTTCGTGGACAAAGGGATACGTACAGTTAAGAAGAAGTTGCTGTTCATCAAGGAACGGGAACTGTGGGTATGCGATTGCGGCAGGGAGAATGATGCTGACCGGTTATACTGCTCCAACTGCTATAAAGATATACACGGATTCTTTGAGGAGGAGGTGAAACCGGGTGAGGTGATACCGAAACTGACTGAAGAGATCGAAATATTAAAAGAGGAAATAGGATAATAAGTATTGCCTAAGTAAGAATATGCAAACTGCACCGGTGATTCCACCGGTGCTGTTTTTTTTTGAGGGGTACCCAAAAATCAGGACTGCCAAATGTAAAGATTGGCATGATATTTGACATATATAATTACGAAAAAATGCACGAATATAAAAATAGAGAATATCACAAGTATTTAACATTGTGGCAGATGCAATAACAGAGCTGCAACGTGCATTGTTGCAGTGTGTTATACCGAGTTGAAATTCAGTGGTATATAAATGCATTTTAAAACAATATCACCACCGGTTGTAAAAATCGGTGGTGATATTGAATTTGTTCTTTGACATCTTGATTTAATCTGTCGCGTTGCGAAACGGTCGACAGTTGCCAAGCCTGAATAGTGATTCAAAGGTTGACGGCCTGAGGTATGTCCGTTTGTTTGGTCCTGAGAAGGGAGCTATCAGCCTATGACAGCTTCAACCACCATATTGGGTGGATTATGAAGGTGCCGTTTTACAGCGCAGAGGTTGGCTGTGTTGATAACGGCATCTTTATACTTTTCAGGAAAAGAAGCAGGCAGGTGGATAGTGATGGTAAGATCACTGATGAGATGGGTTTCAGGGTTGACCTTAGTTTCCTGCGACAGGCTAATGCCATCGGTAGGGATGCCGCGCTGGTCGCAGAAACTTTTGACATATATGCCGGCGCAGGTGCCTAATGAAGCAAGGAAGAGGTCGAAAGGAGCGGGTGCTGAGCCATCGCCACCTGCCCTTACAGGTTGGTCAGTAACGATGCGATAGCCGCGGTAGTCGGCTATAACTTTCTTGTTTCCTTCAAAGGTAATTTTCATGATTTTGGTATTAGGTTATTGATTTATTTGATTCTGGTTAAAATGGACTAAATATCAGGTGGTTAGGCTGATAACTCAAAATAATGATGCTATAAACAAATATAGTTGATTATATGAATGTGAGGGAAACCTCTTTGAGGAATTTTTGTTCAAGGAGGTTGGCAATTCTTTTTATGACGGTGCGTCGTATTTCGAGCTCAACGGGTAGGCTGGGGTCCTGATGGGCGATGTTGATACGAGTGCCGATTATGAAATGGATTTCATCACTTTCAATGAGCATCCGTACAATTCGGTCGGCAGGTCCTTTGGTGAGGCGGGTGCTGCTGTTGTAAGTCTTGAGTATTTCAGTAACCTTTCCAAGGGTGAGTATTCCTTCGGTCACGAGGTCTACGCCATCCATGAGGGAAATGGGAGGGAGGTCGGGGTCATCAAAGTCGAAGGTATCAATAATCTGCCTGTGGAGTTCGCGGGCGAGGATATCGGCGGTAGTGGCACCGCAAACGATTTTCTTGCCCTCGAACTTATCTACCTTTTCGGCCAGCATCTTGTCGTTATGGTCTTCAAAGGGGGGGCCTGAGCAGATAAGGAGTTTGCGGGGCTGCCTGAAGTAGATGACGGCGCAGCTGGTATCGTCCTTTGATAGGTATCCGTCGTTCACGTTGGCCATATTGACCACTTTATGCGCCAGGTTGGGAGCGGCAATATCGGGTTCATGGCTTATAAGTTCATTGATATAGGTAAGCACGTTGTCGCGCCCCCAGCCAAAGGGGTATTTGCCACCACCCAGGCCTGCCTGGGCCACGCCATCGCTGAAGAAGATAATGCGGTCTTCCTTCTCGGGGGTGAACTCGCAGCTTTTGATCTCCTTGCCTGCATTCTTATCGCCTTCAAGCATCACGCAGGTCCATTGGGGTTCAAACACTTTGTTGCCGCGCATAATTATAGCCTGGGGATTGTCGTACTCCAGTATGCGTACGTTGCCGTCGAATTCAATATCAACAATGGTGAAGGTGGCATAACTCATCTTGCGTTCACTGCATACAGGCAGGGTATTCATGATGATTTCGGCAATACGGTGAATTTCCTTATGTTCAAGGGTAAAGTTAAGGGCCATAGTAGCAGTGAGGGTGGCCAACATATTGGCTTTCACGCCGTGCCCCATGCCATCGCTCAATACGGCAATAATGCGGTTCTCATCATTGAGCCTTCGCGAGATGAATACATCGCCACAAATACGTGACTCGTGGTGGAACTTAAGCTCGGCGTTGACCTCAATGTAGAACCTGTTATCCATTTATTTCTTTACTGCTTTGTGTGATTCAATAATGGAATTCAGCATACGTTCAGTTTTGGCGGCGCCTTCGCCGAGTAGGAATGCTATCTTCTGCACCAGGTCTAGGTTTTCATCAATAACTTCGGTAACGCGGTTGATTACCTCCTCCTTACGTACTTCGGGGAGGTACATATCGCGCAGCACAGCACCAGCGATCTTGCCTTTTTTAATGGAGAATACTGATACATTGAGCAGTCGTTCACCCAGGTGTACATCGCGGTTCACCAGGTTCTCGTTGTTGCTGAGCACTGCCGTGAAGAGTTTGTAAAACTGGAATGGCAGGAGGGTTTTGAGGTCGGCACCCACGAGGCCGGGAATAATTTCATTTATTTCGGCAGCTTCTTCACCCAGGGTATGAATGAAACTCTGGTTTGATTCAATGACCTTTAGATTCTCATCAACGATGACAATGGCGCTTGGTAGTTTTTGGAGCATGGAGGAAGTTCTTTCAAGGGCTTCCTGTGCCAGCTGCTGTTCATGACGGGCTTTACGTTCCGAGTCGAGCAATGCATCCTGTGTTTTGGCCAGCTTCTCGTTGGTGAGCTTGAGCGTTTTGATAAAATCGTGCTTGCTCTTCATAGAGTAAGTGATGCACATATCGGTTTTGGTAAGTCCTTTGGCTACTGCTTCGGCGAAATCACGGCATGATTCATAGCCGCAACTGGTACAGCCTGCCTTGGAGTCAGAGTTTTGCTTACCCATCACCTTGAGTATCTCGTCAACCTTCTCATCAGAGGGTTGCTCTACGCGCTGGTCATCGTTTATAAACTTAGCCTTAAAGTCGGTAAGTGCCACATGTTTGGTACAGGCGGCCTGCCATACGTCGACTTTAAAGTCTTTAAGTTTCTTATTGGCATAGTCGGTCACGAGGGTGCGGCGCACATATTTCTTACCGCCCAGTGAGGTGCCGGGGCCCATGAGGCAGCCCTCGCAGTAGAAGAGGTTGAAGTGCTTGCGTATAAAGTCGATAGAGGTATTGAATTCACGTATAGACTCCAGCACATTATCCTTGCCTTCGGCTGTGACAATACTGCCGTTCATGAGGTTTTCACTGAGACCTGCAGCCTGCAGAATGCCATTGCTCACGGCATAGAGGGATCCTTTATAGCCAAGGGGCGGATCGAAGTCAGAGTACTCAACGGTGCTCTCTTTTATCTGGAATTCGGCAAAAAGCCTTCGTAGTTCCACGAAAGTGAGCACAGAGTCAACTCTGGAGAGGCCCTCATAACGCAGGGCTTCATTCTTGGCTCCAATGCAGGGGCCTATGTATACCACAGCTATATCCTCACCATATAGCTGGCGGGCAAGCTGGGCTGATGCAATCATGGGTGATACTATGGGGGCGAGGTTATCAATGAGCCCCGGGTAGTATTTCTCAATAAGAGAGACAATAGGCGGACAGTTGGCTGTAACATAATAGCGGCCCATGAAGCTGTTGAAGAGCTCCTTGTATTGTTCGGCCACCATGTCTACTCCAAAGGAGACTTCATTTACATAGGTGAAGCCCAGTTCACGAATCATGCGCACGAACTTGCGGTAGTCAGTAATATCAACAAACTCACCCGAGATACTGGGGGCTATGATAGCGGCAACTTTTTTACCGGAGGCTAGTATAGCCTTGGTTTCGGTGCACGATTCACGGTAGGAGATGGCGCCGGGGGCACATACCTTGAGGCAGCTGCCACAGCCTATACAACGGTCGTCAACCACTATAGGGGCTTCCTGGTCAATGCGCACCTGCAAGGCATTGACCGGGCATACCCTCACACAGGAGTAGCAGGCTTCACATATGTTACTGTCAATATCTATTAGCTTCGTGTTCATCAATGCACCGGTTTAAAGGCCAAAAAGCTTGT
This sequence comes from uncultured Bacteroidales bacterium, assembly GCA_937894795.1. GTDB lineage: Bacteria > Bacteroidota > Bacteroidia > Bacteroidales > Lentimicrobiaceae > Lentimicrobium. Next base: position 2,495 of record CALCQV010000068.1, on the reverse strand, counting down.
TGAGTACCTCACTCACTGATTCTTCAGTAAGTTGATGGAAATACTTGCCATCTGCCAGCAGGGTTGGGCCCTGCTCACATTTGGAAAAGCAGTGCCCACCATGAAAGTAGACACGCCCCGAGAGGTTGTTGGCCTTGATATATTCTTCTATCACCTTTACGATTTTCTTATTGCCTCTGGAGAAACAGGAACTGCCAAGGCAAATCTGTAAATCGATCTTATCGTTCATCCTATTTTATGCTTACTGTAAAGTTACAATTTATTTATGAACCTTATGGTGACAAAAATAGCAAAAAAAAGATAAAAAAGCTGTTACAAAAATAACAATGTTAAAAGAATAACAGTATCTTTATGCTCTGTTTGAACAAATTATCAGAAAGATGTCAGAGATCCTTGATGAGGTTATCAGGCGGTATATCAATACAAAGCGTGATAGTTTATTGCCGCTGCTGCAAGAGATTCAGAATGAGCTGGGCTATCTGTCGGAAGAGTCGATTAACCGAATAGGCCAGATGACCGGTTTGCCCACGAGCAAGATATACGGAGTGGCTACTTTTTACGACCAGTTCAGGTTTGAGCCAAGGGGACGGTTTCATATAACGGTGTGCCACGGCACAGCCTGTCATGTGAATGCTTCACAGCAGATTATCCAGGAGCTGGAGCGGGTGCTGAAGATCAAGGCGGGACAGACCACCCGTGATGGCACCTATAGCCTTGAGGTGGTTGACTGCATGGGTGCCTGCGCCATAGGCCCGGTTATTAACATCAATGGCAAGTATGTTCATGGTGTGGAAGTGCAGAAGGTGAAAGAAATAATTGACAGTTGTATCTCCAATTCATCAGTATATGAAAGTAGCCGGTAAAAAAGAGAGTGTTGCAGCCGAGGTGACGTTGCCCGTTCAGGAACTGACCATTGAGGAGGAGCTGTTAAGCCGTTTGAGAAGAGATTCAGTGGTGAGACCTGTAATATTCATTGGCGCCGGTACTTGTGGCATGGTGGCAGGAGCAGGTGATACCATCAAATCAGTGAAGAGTTACCTGGAAGAAAAAAGAATTGCAGCCGATGTGATTGAAACAGGATGCGCCGGCATGTGCGTGAATGAGCCTTTGATGGATGTGCAGCTGCCCGGTAAGCAGCGTATCTCTTTTGCAAAAGTAACAGAGCATAAAACAGAGTATATACTCGACCATATATTGAACTATCTGGTACCAGAGGAGGGGGTGCTGGGGCAGTATCCACATGAGAACCTGCAGCCATGGGAAGACGTGAGGAACATTACTGATTTGCCTTTCTTCAGATTGCAGAACCGTGTTGTGCTTAAAAACTGCGGTATCATTGACCCTATGTCGATTGATGAATATAAAGCCCGGGGTGGCTATAAATCACTGACCCGCGTGCTTAAAAAATATTCGAGTGATAAGGTTTGTGAGATCATTGAAGACAGCGGTTTGCGAGGCAGGGGGGGAGGAGGATTCCCTACGGGGCGTAAATGGCGCATGGCGTTGAATACCACCGACGATGAGCGCTATCTTATTTGCAACGGCGACGAGAGTGACCCGGGTGCATTTATGGACAGGGCCATCTTTGAAGGGGATCCGCACAAGCTTATTGAAGGAGTTATCATTGCTGCGTATGCCATACGTGCAAAGAGAGCTTTCATCTATTTGAGAGCATCATACAAACTTGCTGTAGAACGCTTGCAGCATGCTATAAAGTCGGCAGTTGAGGCCGGCTACCTGGGTCATGATATACTGGGCAGTGGCTTTAATCTTAACATTCATATAAGAGAAGGAGCCGGCGCATTTGTATGTGGTGAGGAGACTGCACTGATTGCCAGTATAGAGGGCAAGAGGGGTACTCCAAATCCAAAGCCGCCTTACCCGGTGGTGAAGGGATTGTTTGGCAAGCCTACCGTTGTTAATAATGTGGAGACTCTGGCCAATGTGCCCGAAATTATTGAACGGGGCCCCTCATGGTTCGCCTCCATAGGAACGCCTACCAGCAAGGGTACCAAGGTGTTTGCTATATCAGGCAAGGTGATGAATACCGGCATGGTTGAGGTGAGCATGGGCACGAGCCTTCGCGATCTGATTTACTCGCTGGCCGGTGGGGTGAAGGATCATAAAAAGCTTAAAGCTATTCAGATTGGAGGTCCTTCAGGCAGCTGTCTGCCAGAAGCCAGTCTGGATGAAATTGTGGATTACGAGTCGCTGCAAAAGGCCGGTGCCATCATGGGATCGGGTGGCATTGTGGTGATGGATGAGGATACCTGTATGGTTGATATATCGAGGTTCTTCGCCGACTTCCTTCAACGTGAGAGCTGCGGCAAGTGTATTCCATGCCGTGAGGGTTCACGCAGAATGCACGAGATATTGCAGAATATAACTCGACGACCGGTGAATGAGGCCGGATATGAAACGCTGGAACGATTTAAGGGTGTGATGCAACTGGAGAATCTGGCAGAAGTGATCAGGGATACCTCTCTTTGCGGACT
>CALCQV010000067.1 GCA_937894795.1 uncultured Bacteroidales bacterium | reverse complement strand
GCAAAAGAATCTTCCTCATGTCACCTCTGCATCATCATTATCAAAAACTAGGATACTCTGAACCCAAGATTGTACAAAGGTTCTTCATTGTAGGAATAATGCTGGCAGTATTGACCATTATAACACTGAAAATAAGATAATAAGAAATTTAAAAAGAAAACTCATGACACTTGAAGAATTAGCTCAAACTGGTACTCAGCAGATGCATAATACAATGGCAGCAAGCATTGGCGCCAAATTAGTCAGCCTTAGAAAGGAATCAATCAGAGAGTGCCTGTCAGATTTTCAAAATATAGAACATCGGTTGGAATTTGTAGCTAATATTCACGGAATTGAATTTATTAATGACTCCAAGGCAACAAACATCAACTCTGTATGGTATGCTATGGAATCTGCCAACAAACCTGTAATATGGATTGCCGGTGGAATTGATAAAGGCAATGACTATTCCAAAATTTTACAGTTAGTAAAAGATAAAGTGAAAGCCATCATTTGTATTGGTATTGACAATACCAAGATCATTGACGCTTTTAAAAACATAATCCCTGAAATATATGAATCACCATCAATGGAAGAAGCCGTTAACACTGCCTATTCTGTTGGAATCAAAGGCGATCAGGTGTTGATGTCACCGGCATGTGCCAGCTTTGATTTGTTTGATAATTATGAGGACAGGGGTAACAAATTCAAACAAGCCGTACTAGATCTATAAATCCCAAAGATGAGCTCAATACTGAAAAAAATAAAAGGTGACAGAGTAATATGGGTGGTGGTTGCTATACTATCCATATTCTCCATACTTGCTGTATACAGCTCCACCGGTACTTTGGCCTACAAGTATCAGTCGGGCAATACAGAGTATTACCTTATTAAACATTTCGGTATATTGGTATTGGGATTATTCCTTATGTATCTGGCTCATTTGATTCCTTATAAGTACTATGCACGTATTTCACAACTCGCAATATACCTGAGTGTTCCATTACTACTGTTTACTTACTTCTTTGGGACCAATTTAAATGAAGCAAGCCGGTGGTACACTCTTCCGCTAATAAACATCACATTCCAGCCTTCTGATCTGGCCAAGTTAGCCCTCATCATTTATGTTGCACGATTGCTTTCCAAAAAGCAGGAGAACATTCAAGACTTAAAGAAGGGGTTTATATCAATTATGGCCCCGGTTCTAGGCATTACCATTCTAATTCTACCATCCAATTTCTCCACAGCTGCAATGATCTTTACCACATGTTTGGTCCTGATGTTTGTTGGCAGAGTCAGAATTAAATATATCCTTCTTCTGGTACTTGTTGGGATTGTTTCATTCGCTTTGTTGGTTGTTATTGCAACTAATTCACCGGAACTCGGAGGGCGATTTGGTACATGGCAAAAAAGAATTGAGAGTTTTACCAGCGGCGATAGTGAAGCTAATTATCAGGTTGAACAAGCCAAGATTGCCATAGCCAGTGGGGGAATACTAGGCAAGATGCCTGGCAACTCGGTTCAGAAAAATTTTTTACCTCACCCCTACTCTGACTTTATCTTTGCAATAATTATTGAGGAGTTTGGACTGTTAGGCGGCACACTCGTTGTATTGCTTTATTTGATTTTATTATTAAGGGCGATAAAGATTGTTATTAAAAGTCAACGAAACTTTGCGGCCTTCCTCACATTTGGTGTGGCCTTTAGCCTGGTTTTTCAGGCTATGACCAATATGATGGTTGCAGTAAATCTTCTACCGGTAACCGGACAAACATTACCCCTTATAAGTATGGGTGGTACTTCAATCTGGTTTACCAGCATTTCCATTGGTATTATTTTAAGTGTTAGTCGCGAAATTGAAGCATCAAATGATGCTAATCCTGATGAATTAAAAACAGAAGCTCATGTCAGTGTCTAAATTAAAAGTTATTATTAGTGGCGGAGGTACGGGAGGTCATATATTCCCGGCAATAGCTATTGCCGATGCTCTGAAGATGCTGCAACCCGACATTGAGATACTTTTTGTAGGAGCGCTTGGAAGAATGGAGATGGAAAAAGTCCCTGTAGCCGGTTATCCTATTAAAGGCTTATGGATTAGTGGACTTCAAAGAAGCCTTACCCTGAAGAACCTAACTTTTCCAATAAAGCTGATACATAGTACTATCAATGCCCGTAGAATAATCAGAGAATTCAAACCTGATGTTGTTGTAGGAGTTGGTGGGTATGCCAGCGGACCAACACTCAGAGCGGCAGCCGCCATGCGAATCCCTACCATTTTGCAGGAGCAAAACTCCTATCCCGGTATCACAAATAAGCTTTTAGCAAATAAGGCTAACTTTATATGCGTTGCATACCAGGGAATGGAGAAGTTCTTCCCTAAAGAAAAGATTATCATAACAGGCAATCCTGTCAGAAAGGAAATATCGAAAACTAATTATTCAAAAGCAGAAGCAGTAAAACACTTCAATCTTGATCCCATTAAACCAGTGGTACTTTCCGTGGGAGGTAGTCTTGGTGCACTGACTTTGAATAATAGTATAGAAAACGGTTTAACCGAATTTGAGAAGGCCGGAGTACAGGTAATATGGCAAACAGGAAAATCATTTGCTGACATAGCTCTTGAATCAGTTAGAAAACAGAATGTAAAGGGCATTATTCCAATGGCTTTCATTAATAATATGGATATTGCCTATTCAGCTGCTGATATGGTTATCTCCAGAGCCGGAGCCATTGCCATATCTGAACTCTGTGTAAGGTCTATGCCATCCATACTTGTTCCCTCGCCAAATGTTGCTGAAGATCATCAGACAAGAAATGCTATGGCTCTTGTATCATCTGATGCTGCAATAATGATTGCGGATGCAGATGCAAGAACAAATCTCGTTGAAACCGCTATCAGGTTAGCCTTCAACAAAACACAACAAGAAAACTTAGCCGCTAACATTTCCAAACTTGGTTTTGTTAATGCAGCCGAAGAGATTGCCCGTATAGTTATCAATTGTGCCAATACTAAAAATGTTCTGAGATAATGAAACCGGAAACGCTACATAGGGTCCACTTTCTTGGTATCGGAGGCATTGGCATGAGCGCGCTGGCACGTTATCTGAATTCTGCAAAAGTCAGTGTTACCGGATATGATAAAACGCCTACTTCATTAACTGATGAGCTTATTAAGGAAGGAATTTCTATCCACTTCGAGGATAAACCTGATTTGATAACCAATGAAATCGACCTCGTAATCTATACTCCTGCAATTCCTAAAGATCTTGAAGAGCTGAATAAAGCAAAGCAACTGGGACTATCTGTTATGAAAAGATCACAGCTGCTTGAAATGATAACGGCAAATCATTCAACACTTGCTGTAGCCGGAACACATGGTAAAACAACCGTTTCAACAATGTTGGCTCACATATTATACTCTTCCGAAGTGGGCTGTACCGCATTTCTTGGAGGAATAGCAAAAAATTATAACAGTAATCTGCTCTTGAATCTTTCAAGCAATAGCATGGTTGCAGAGGCTGATGAATTTGACCGCTCCTTTCTTAAGCTTCACCCACGCATGGCTGTTATTACATCCACTGATGCTGATCATTTGGATATTTATCAAAATCACGAAAATCTTCTTTCGTCATTTGCTGAATTCGTTTCGAATATAGAAAAGGATGGATATCTGCTAATCAAAGCGGGCATCTCACTCCCGTTAAGCGATTCAGGCATCATTCATAAATTTACTTACTCATTAGCGCCCGGTGCCGATTTCTATATTACAGACTTAAAACTGCTGGAAGGCAGATACCAATTCAATTTACAAACACCTGATTCAACAATCCAGGGTTTCTACCCTTCACTGCCCGGACTCTTTAATGTTGAAAATGCCATTGCAGCCGCCTCTGCTGCATACCTTTTTGGAATTGACCCTAATGTCATTGTTAATTCAATAAATAACTTTATTGGTGTCAAACGTCGTTTTGATCATCGGATAAATAAAAAGGATTTCCTCTTCATCGATGATTACGCACATCATCCAGAAGAACTGAAAGCCTGCATTAACTCAGTGAAGAAGATATATCCCGAAAGAAAAATTACCGGAATTTTTCAACCTCACCTCTATACCAGAACCAGAGATTTTGCTCAGGAGTTTGCCCAAAGCCTGTCATTGTTGGATAATTTGATTCTTCTGGATATTTATCCGGCGAGGGAACTTCCCATCGAAGGCATAAATTCACAGATGTTGTTAGATATAACGCCGGCTAAAAATAAAATCCTTCTGCCAAAGGGAGAGGTGATAAATTATTTGAAAGATAATAAACCTGATATTCTTTTAACCTTAGGTGCCGGAGATATTGACAAACTGGTACCTGAAATTGAGGAGTTTTTTAGTTAACATAAAGGATACAAGCAATAACAAACCATATAAAATCAAATAATGAAACGAATTGTAAACATAATCATTATCACTCTTCTGGCCGGTGGAGTTATATTCCTGTTTGTGTTTGCCAACCAAAAACAAAATAAGATTATTTGCAGGGAATTCATTATTAATATAGACTATGACAATGCACCTCAATTAGTTACAAAGTCAACAGTACGCCAACAGGTAACAGAAGCCGGTATCAGGATTAAGGATCAGCCGGTTGAAAATATCCCGGTTAAAAAATTGCAGCAAATACTTGCCAATAATCCTTACATAAAAAAAGTCACTATTTCAGTCAACGTAAATGGAGTGGTAAAAGCCAATATACTGCAGAGGAATCCCCTGATCAGAGTCATTGACCAGGAATTCAACCAATGCATAATTGACCGGGAAGGCCACAGAATGCCGGTTAATCCATTTTTTCCTGTGAGAATCAAAGTCGCCAATGGCAATATAAAAAGCCTGAAAAAGAGTAAAATAGATACGGTAATGAATAAATCAGGACGTGGTTATACATTAGTAAAAGCTCTGCCTCCTGATCTGGAAAAGATACTTAAGATTGCACTGAAGCTCGAAGAAGATACACTTACATCAGCCCTGATTGAACAAATATATTTCAACGATACCAAAGAAATAGAACTTGTTCCCAAAATGGGCGATCAGTCAATTATTCTTGGCGACACAACATCCCTCAACGATAAGTTAAAGAATCTGAAAATCTTTTACACTCAGGGAATGAGAAATCTTGCATGGAATAACTATAAGGTAATAAACCTAAAATATAAAAATCAAGTAGTTTGCTCAAAATAGAAAAATATATGGAATCTTCTGAAATAATTGTTGGACTTGACATTGGCACAACCAAAATTGCAACTATTGTCGGACAGAAAAATGAGAATGGCAAAATTGACATATTAGGATTCGGGCGAACCGACTCTATAGGGGTTAAGAGAGGTGTTGTTGCTAATATTGAGGATACGGTTCAAAGTATTGTTGGTGCGGTCAGAGAGGCAGAAGCCCGGTCAAACTCCAATATTGTTACCGTAAATGTAGGAATTGCCGGACAGCACATCAAAAGCATACAATATCGGGGTTCAATTATCAGGCCCAACAGTGAAATTGAGATTAGCCAGGAAGACATTGACGGGCTGACGGAGAGTATGTATAAACTGGCAATGAATCCGGGCGAAGAGATTATTGAGGCCATACCACAAGAGTACACTGTTGATGGAGAACCGGGTATCAAACAGCCCAAAGGTATGCTCGGGCACACCCTTGAAGCAAACTTCCATATCATTACAGGCCAGACTATTGCTGCCCGAAATATATGCAAGTGTGTAAAGAAGGCTAATCTGAGTATAGAATCGCTGCTAATGGAACCATTGGCATCGGCGGAAGCAGTCCTAAGTGAAGAAGAAAAAGAAGCAGGTGTTGCCCTGGTTGATATTGGTGGTGGCACCACGGATATAGCTATTTTTCAGGATGGTATAATCAGGCATACGGCTGTCATTCCATTTGGTGGTGATATTATTACTGAAGACATAAAGGAGGGCTGCACGATAATAAAGAAACATGCCGAAGATCTTAAAGTAAAGTTTGGCTCCGCTCTTGCCAGTGAAAACAGGGATGAAGAGATTGTAGCCATTCCCGGCCTGCGCGGAAGGCCTCCAAA
>CALCQV010000066.1 GCA_937894795.1 uncultured Bacteroidales bacterium | reverse complement strand
ACCGGTGGATGCTTCGAAGCTCGCAAGGTGATTGTGCCTAGGCCTGATATTTCAGATTCAGCCGCCGATTATCTTGCTGAACCTATAGTGGTTTGCAGGGCCAGCGGCACTTGCGTGGTTCCCGTAAATAGTCAACGCATAAAAAAAGGATAATATGGAAAAGATGATCATCACTGCTGCCATCAGTGGCGCAGAAGTATTGAAAGAGCACAATCCTGCGGTACCCTACACCATTGAGGAATTTGTGCGCGAAGCTAAATCAGCTTATGATGCCGGTGCCAGTATTATTCACCTGCATGTTAGATATGATGACGGTACCCCCACTCAGGACAAGGAACGCTTCAGGGTGGTGATGGAAGCAATAAAGAAAGTGATACCCGATGTTATCATCCAGCCTTCTACCGGCGGCGCTGTTGGAATGACTGATGATGAAAGGTTGCAGCCAACAGAACTGAAGCCTGAAATGGCAACGCTTGATTGCGGAACGCTGAATTTTGGTGGGGATGAAGTATTCTTCAATACTGAAAACACTATCAAGTATTTCGGCGAGCGCATGATAAGCCTGGGAATAAAGCCTGAACTCGAGGTGTTCGACAAGAGTATGATCGACATGGCACTGCGCCTGGCCAAGAAAGGCTACATCCAGAGTCCTATGCATTTCGACCTGGTAATGGGTGTTAATGGTGGCATCACCGGTGAACTGCGTGATTTTGTATTCCTTCGCAACAGCCTTCCGCACGATGCAACCTATACCGTTGCCGGAGTAGGCCGGTTTGAATTCCCACTAGCCATGGCTGCTATCATTGATGGCGGTAACGTACGCGTTGGCCTTGAAGACAATGTCTATCTGTCGAAGGGAGTGCTTGCTCCATCCAATGGCGCATTGGTTGAGAAAGTGGTCCGCATGGCCAGGGAACTTGGCCGCGAAATAGCAACGCCTGCTGATGCACGCCGGATACTCGGATTGAAACCGCTTTAATATTTCATACGAGGGTTAATGGTTCCTTCGCTTTCCTCGAGAAGGTTTGGGGTGGAGGCAAAAAAACCAGCCAATAAAAATAGAATATCAAATTTTAAACATCGAATTCAAATTATGAAAAAAGGAAATAAATACGGAGTGCATAGGGTAATTGAACCACTTGGAGTTCTGCCACAGCCTGCCAATAAGATTGACAACAATATGGATGAGATTTACGACAATGAGATACTCATTGATGTAAAGACATTGAATGTTGACTCAGCCAGTTTCACACAGATTGAAGAACAGGCCGGTGGTGATGAAAAGAAGATCGCCGAGATCATGCTTGATATAGTTGCCAAACAAGGAAAACACCGCAATCCCGTTACCGGATCAGGTGGTATGCTCCTGGGTGTTGTGGAGAAGATAGGCCCGGCACTGGAAGGAAAGACCGACCTTAAGGTGGGCGATAAGATTGCAACCCTTGTATCGCTCTCACTTACACCTCTGCGAATTGATAAGATCAAGGAAATTCGCAAGGATGTTGACCAGGTTGACATTGATGGAAAAGCCATACTTTTTGAAAGCGGCATATATGCAAAAATACCAACGGATATGCCTGAGAAGTTAGCACTTTCAGCATTGGATGTTGCCGGTGCCCCTGCACAGACTGCCAAGCTGGTGAAACCCGGCGATATTGTTTTCATCATTGGTGCCGGTGGAAAATCAGGTATGCTCTGCTGCTATGAAGCTAAAAAACGTGCCGGCGTTACCGGTATGGTTATAGGCCTCACTCACAGTGAAAAGAGTACAAAACGTTTACAGGATTTAGGTTTCTGCGACTATGTATTCTCTGCCAATGCCACGAATCCTGTTCCCGTTTTAGAGAAGATTGAAGAAATCACGAAGGGTAAACTGGCTGATATAACCATCAATAATGTGAACATCCCCGATACAGAGATGACCAGCATCCTTTGCACCAAGAACGACGGATTGGTTTACTTCTTCTCCATGGCAACCAGCTTCACCAAAGCCGCTTTGGGTGCTGAAGGTGTTGGCAGTGATGTTACCATGATTGTTGGCAACGGCTATACCAAAGGTCATGCAGAGATCACTCTGGAGATATTGCGTGAAAGTGACAAGTTAAGAAAGGTTTTCACTGAATTGTACGCTTAAAAATCACCTCATCCCCGGCCCTTCTCCTCAATGAGAAGGGGATCGCTCCCATCAACTTTAGAAGAGGGGTTGGGGGTGAGGTAAAAATGAAATAATAATTATGGAAGAAAAGAAAATCTCCGGTCGTGTAAGGTTCTTTCCGGAAGCTACTGACGAACAGTGGAACGGAAATGGCAGGTTAAGCACAGGATTGAGACATTTGAACAACTCAAACAATATTTACCGCTAAACCCTGATGAAGAGAAAGGTGTGAAGGAATCACTGAACACCCTCAGGATGGCTATTACTCCTTATTACCTTTCATTGATTGACCTGGACAATCCAAATTGCCCGGTAAGAAAACAGGCCGTACCATCAGGACTGGAAACACATAAATCAGTGGCTGATCTGCTTGATCCGCTTCACGAAGATGGTGATGCTCCGGTACCGGGACTTACCCATCGTTATCCTGACAGGGTGCTGTTCCTTATTACCGACATGTGTTCCATGTACTGCCGTCACTGTACCCGTAGAAGGTTTGCCGGTCAGACAGACAATGAATCACCTTCTGAGCGTATACAGAAAGGTATTGATTATATTGCCCGTACACCTCAGGTTCGCGATGTCCTTCTGTCGGGTGGCGATGCTTTGATGGTAAGCGACAGAATGCTTGAATCGATCATTCAGCGTTTAAGGGCTATACCACACGTTGAGATAATCCGCATAGGCACCCGTACGCCGGTGGTTTGCCCCCAACGTATTACTGATGATCTGGTGAATATGCTCAAAAAGTATCACCCTATATGGGTAAATACGCATTTCAATCATCCCAATGAGATAACGCCTGAATCAGCAGCAGCCTGTGAGAGGATGGCCAATGCCGGTATTCCTCTGGGTAACCAGTCGGTACTGCTGCGTGGCATTAACGACTGTACACATGTAATGAAGAAACTGGTTCATGGATTGGTGAAAATCAGGGTTCGCCCGTACTATATCTACCAGTGCGACTTGTCAATGGGACTGGAGCATTTCCGTACCCCTGTTTCCAAGGGTATAGAAATCATTGAAAACTTACGCGGACATACATCAGGATTTGCCGTACCAACCTTTGTTGTTGACGCTCCGGGTGGTGGCGGTAAAACTCCGGTCATGCCAACATACATTATTTCACAAGCTCCGGGCAGAGTAGTACTTCGCAATTTTGAAGGCGTAATTACCACTTATACGGAACCTTCTGATTATAAGAACGAATGTCATTGTGAGGACTGCACGGCAAAAGAAGAAGGAGTGGCAGCACTGCTCAGAGGTGATGGCCTGTCACTTGAACCTGAAGGGTTGTCGCGTAAAAAGCGTAACCATTAAAATAAATGCCCTTTGTTGATGAGATATTGAAATATAAGAGCCTGTCGATTGTTGGACTCGAAAAAAATACCGGTAAAACAGAATGCCTTAATTATGTATTGAGGCGTCTGGAACACTCGGGCAGGAGGCTTGCGCTCACCTCTGTAGGGGTTGATGGCGAGAAAACTGACAGGGTTACCGGTACGGCAAAACCTGAAACAGAACTATACAAATCACTCATCTTCATCACTTCTGAAAAGCACTTCAGGCAAAAGAGAATCAGCGCCGAGATACTTGAAATAAGTAATCGCAGCACTGCCCTTGGACGGCTGATCACTGCACGTGCACTCTCGAGAGGCAAGGTCATGTTCTCAGGACCGGCCGATACTATATGGCTTAGGCAATTGATTGGCAAAATGGATAATTATAGTGTTGAGACTACTATTGTTGATGGCGCCATATCACGTGTAAGCCATGGTTCACCTGCAGTTACTGACAGCATGATACTTAATACCGGTGCTGCTGTGTCAGCCAGTATCCCCAAGTTGATTAGTCATACAAAGTTTGTTTATGAAATGATCAGAATCCCGGTATATGAAGGGATAGGTAGTGCTGTTGATGAAGGAGGTGCCGGTGTTCCCAATGATGTTGAAAAAGCCGGAAGTAATAGTGAAATCAGGACAGTTGGCGGTATTGGCAATGAACCCAACAAGTATATGAAAGTCCCCGAGAGCCGGAAGTCCTTGTTTGAATGTCTTTTGACTAAGGAAACAGGGTTGTATGCACTGGATGAAACAGGCACAATACATGATCTGAACATACCCTCAGTTTTCCTGCTTAAGGATCATGAACAGGATTTGTTCAGGCATGGTAATACGCTATTTGTTACCGGTGCAGTAAGCGACAGGATGCTTGACTTTATAAGAATGCAAAAGTTTTTCAAGAACACTACGCTCATTATCAGGGACTTCACACGGTTATTCGTTAGACCCGAAACATATAGGGCCTTCATAAATAGCGGCCACAAGTTACGGGTACTGTTAAGCACCAAACTGCTGGCTGTATGTGTCAATCCGGTATCACCGGCAGGCTATGTTCTCAATTCCAAGGAGCTGTGTGCCGGTTTGTCAGAAGCATTGCAGATTCCTGTTTACGATATCAAAAAACAATAAGGTCATGGCTCAATTCTCCTATATGATCAATAAGGTTCCCGGGCTTCGGTTTATGGCCGACGCCCTTGAACTGCAATCAGGGCCGGGACGTTTGCATTTGCTCAGACAGCATCTCATGACCTCGGCCGATGAGATTGGCTTCCACCTGGCGAAGACAGATCAACTGAAGCAGCTCATGGAATCGGCAACAGCTGATACTGCTGACAACAGGCAGCCAACCACCTCAAAGCCTCTGAAAGATGGAAACCCCGATGAGGGCATTGGCAGAAAACAATTGATTGAAAGTCTCAGGCATTCACTATCAGAGGTTCATGATATAACCGGCACACTCAATATGCTGCAAACAGATCTTATACCTGATGATATAGGCCTGTTTGAGATAAAGCGGTTGGCGCTGATCATTGAAAGGGTCAGCTACCTACTACGTGAACTGGATTGTGATGTTGTTGCCTTTGATGATGTTACGGAAATAATCACACTTCTTGATCCTGAAAAGCAACGGGTACCCCATTTCCATATCTATGATTCATATAATCAGGAACTCGCCGTACTTCGCCGACAATATGATGCCTTGAGCAAAAGGTCAGGCACACCTGAACAGGAACAGGAAGCCGAGATAGTAAGGCTTCAATGCACAGAAATTGAGGATAGGGTAAGGGAACAGCTTGCCCTGCAACTTAAACCTTTTAGTGATAACCTATTAAAGGCCATTGATTCACTTGCCGCCCTGGATATATGGTTGGCTAAGGCATTACTGGCCATAAGATTTGGATTAAGCAAACCCACAATTGCCTCTCCTTCCGGTAAGGAGGAGGGGGTAAAAACCATTTACCACAAGCTTTTCAATCCGGCAATAGAAGATGCCCTGAAGGCTAAAGGTAAAAAATACCAGCCGGTTGACATTATGCTTGATGATGCCCCGTGCCTGATAACCGGCGCCAATATGGCGGGGAAAACTGTATTGCTTAAAACAGTGGCTTTGTCGCAATACCTTTTTCAGTACGGTTTCTTTGTACCGGCACGGAAAGCAGTGATAGTACCCGTTGACCGTATAATGACCAGTCTGGA
>CALCQV010000065.1 GCA_937894795.1 uncultured Bacteroidales bacterium | reverse complement strand
TAATACTGGTAAGTAAGGATATTAACCTGCGGTTAAAGGCGAAATCACTTAACATAACCGCTGAAGATTACTTAACCGGGAAGATCAAGAATGTGGAAGGACTTTATACCGGCATATCAACAATTACCGGCTTATCCACATCAATAATTGACAAATTATATACCACGGGAAAGTGCAAGCCCAAAGAGATAGGTGTAAAGAATCCTATCCCAAACCAGTATTATATCTTAAAAAATACAAACATTTCTGCCCTGGCATTTTATAGTCCGGTTACAGAGATGATAGAGCGTATTGAGAAGAAGACGGCATTCAGGATCGTTCCGAGGAATGCTGAACAGGTTTTTGCCATGCATGCTATTCTTAATCCTGATGTCAAGCTGGTTACACTGCAGGGTGTTGCAGGTACGGGCAAAACTCTTATTGCATTGGCTGCGGCGCTTGAACAAAAGCGTAATTTCAAGCAGGTGTTCCTGGCAAGGCCTATTGTACCTCTAAGCAATAAGGATATTGGTTACTTGCCCGGTGATATCAAGTCAAAGATCAATCCATATATGGAACCATTGAATGATAACCTGAAGTTCATACAAAGCCAGTATAGTGAGAAGGACAAGGAGTTCAAGAATATAACTGACTCGCTTGAGAATGAGAAGATAGTTGTTCAGCCACTTGCATATATTAGAGGACGCAGTATATCAAACGTGTGTTTTATTGTAGATGAGGCACAAAACCTGACTCCGCATGAGATCAAGACTATTATTACACGTGCAGGTCAGAATACAAAGATCATCTTCACCGGTGATATTTACCAGATTGATACACCCTATCTGGATGCTCAAAGCAATGGGTTGTCATACCTGATAGATAAGATAAAGCACCATGCAATTTATGCACATGTGCGTTTAGAAAAAGGTGAGAGGTCAGAGCTTGCAAACCTCGCGAACGATTTATTGTAATCAGGCTGCTTCGTAAACTACAGATATTACGGTTTGTCCAACGGCCTTAAGGGTTTCCTTGCTTATATTGTCAATATCATCATTTATGGTATGCCAATAATCGAAGAATCCTTTTTCGCGGTCGTCTTGATAGTCAATGATATCAATGGTGGGTATTCTTGTAATTTCATTTATATAGGTATGGTCGTCAGTAATGGGGCCTGAGTTTTTGTTGACGAAAAAGTTCCCGTATCCTAATCTATCGGCGGCACTCCATACTTTTTTCAGAATATTGGGTGCATAATACCTTGAAATCTGCTCTTGGGTAAACACGGCATCCTTGGCGCCAACCATATCGAGTAATATGCCAAATCGGGCTGAATATCCTGGTATATGTGGATTTGCAGCCCAATATTGTGAACCGAGTGCCCAGGCATTTTCATATGCACCTTGCATATCCTGGGGTTCCCCATAATCCTCCGCATCAAAGAATATGATGTCAACGCCCAGACCTGGATTACTGATGCTCATTTGTCGTGCAATTTCAAGTAGAACTGCCACTCCGCTGGCACCATCATTAGCTGCAGGAA
Source organism: uncultured Bacteroidales bacterium (assembly GCA_937894795.1). Lineage (GTDB taxonomy): Bacteria > Bacteroidota > Bacteroidia > Bacteroidales > Lentimicrobiaceae > Lentimicrobium. The sequence continues at coordinate 24,873 of CALCQV010000065.1, read as the reverse complement.
CAGGTTTTTTCCTGTTGCCCATGTCAGGGTCATGATCTGCCCATGGACGCGAATCCCAATGTGCGCAAAGCAATACTCTTGAAGGAGAATCCGGATTATAACTGCCAATGATATTTCGTGCATCCAACATAGTGCCGTCAAATGCCCTGAGCTTTGTTCGTTGCTCTGTAACAGTCGCATTAAACCTTTTCAATGTAGTAGCCAGCCAATCGCCGCATTCACGATGAGCTTTGGTATTTGGGACTCTTGGCCCAAATGATAGTTGTTTCTCAATAAACATATAGGCAGTATCGGCATTGAATACCGGAATATTAATGTTCTTCACAGTCGGTTTTTCCTGTTTCTTCTGTTCTGATTTTGTATTTGTATTACAGGCTGCCAGGCTTAAGGCCAATGATGCTAAAAATAAAAGTTTCAATTTATTATTCAGGTTTGACATTTTCTGCAAGTTAAAAGTTTAATTAGAAATTAAGGCGGAATACGGCCCCTTCACCGGGTTTTGACTTTACGGTAATTGACCCTTTATGTAAGTGCATTATTTGACGTGAAAGGCTTAAGCCAATGCCTGAGCCATGCTTTTTCGAAGTAAAGAAAGGCATAAAAATCTTGTCAAGAATATCCGGTTTGATACCCTGGCCATTATCAGCAAAATCAATTGTTACCCTATCGCCGGAGCTTATTGATGCTATAACCTCAATTTGAGGGTTTTCGGTATCTTTCACAGCATCAATGGCATTCAGCAGCAGGTTGATAAATACCTGATCAATCAAATCAGGGTCAGCAGTTATCATCAAATCATCAGGGTACATTCTCTTTGTACAGGTAATTCCATACAATTCCATTTTTGGACGAAGAAGTGCCGTTGCCCTGTCAAATAGGTCTTTAACGGCAAAGTACCTGAAATTTGGTCTTGGTATACGGGTAAGGTTTCGGTAACTTTCAACAAAAGTCAGTAAGCCTTGACTTCTATTGCGGATTGTAGCAATTGCCTCGCTAACATTCTGGATATCGTCAGAATCAAGTTCCCTAAGGCTAACTTCACTCTTATTGGGTTCTTCCTCAAACATCAAGTCTTCAACAGTCGATGCCAGTGACGATATTGGGGTTATGGAATTCATAATCTCATGGGTCAAAACCCTGATAAGATTTTGCCATGATTCAATTTCTTTTTCATCGAGTTCAGAACTGATATTTTGCAATGAAACAAGTAAAAATTCCTCCCCACGCATTCTGAATTCAGTAGAATAAACGGCTAGTTGCATCAGGTTGTCATCCACAACAAGTTTTATTAATTGCTTGTCGCCGGCCTTCATGCTCATTAACAAATCAGGCAATTCAGGCTTGATTTCACTCAACTCCTGGATATATTGGATATTATTGATCTTAAGTATTCTTTTGGTGGCATTATTGAAAATGTCAACCTTGCCATCCTTCTTAAAGGCGAGTATCCCAATATTTACATGTTGCACCACGGTAAGCAGGTAATTATAATGCTCTTCTTTCTCTGCCCGGTTTTTTCTGAATTCTGCTATTACCTCATTGAAAGCTCTATTCAAGCCCTCAAAAGTGCCACCAAGTGACCTGTCGCTGAATGACGTGCTAAAATCAGAGTGTCGGATACTTTCAAGGAAATGTGTAAGTTTTCTGTTGGTTCGTTCTACAAAATAGATAAGGGCAGATATCTGGACAATAACAAGGACGATAGCAATAAATGAAGTTATTTGATGTTGGCTGCTTTGGACAAGCAGCAGGAAGACAAGCAAATTGAGGGTGATGAGTATCACTCTTAATGCTATCCATAATCTGAACTTCTTAAAGACCATGTTTTTCTATTCTTCTATAGAGTGAAGCTCTGGTAAGTCCCAGTTCTTTTGCTGCCTTGCTGATATTGCCTCCATGTTTGTCAATTACCTTTCTGATGAGCAATCGTTCTCTTTCCTCCAGGTTGGTAATGTCGTCGGTTTCATCTTCCTGGCCGTTATCGTCAATCTGTGACAAGAAGAAATCCTGAGGTTGCAGAATATTGCTTTCACTCATAATAACAGCACGTTCCACAGAGTGTTGCAGTTCGCGAATATTTCCCGGCCAATTATGTTTTTCCAGTCGTCTAACGGTTGAAGGATTAATCCGTTTCATGGGCATCTTGTATTTCTTGCAATAGATGGCAAGAAAATGCTCAACCAATAATTGTATATCTTCCAGACGCTCACGTAAGGGAGGCAAAACCACCTCCACAGTGTTAATGCGGTATAATAGATCCTGCCGGAATTTGCCCTCATTAACCATTTGATAGAGAGGCATATTAGTGGCGCAGATCAACCTTACATCAATTGGAATTTCGCGATTGGTGCCCAATCTCACAACTTTACGGTTTTGAATGACACTAAGTAGTTTTGACTGAAGGGCAAACGACAGGTTGCCAATTTCGTCCAAAAAGATTGTGCCCCTGTTTGCTGCTTCAAAGCGGCCTGCCCTATCTTCTTTAGCATCGGTAAAGGCGCCTTTTTTGAATCCAAATAACTCACTTTCAAAAAGAGTTTCACTGATTGCCCCGAGATCGACACTAATAAACACTTCGTTTTTCCGGGAGGAAGCCTTGTGAATTGCCCTTGCAATTAATTCCTTACCGGTTCCATTTTCACCAAGGATAAGTACATTCGCCTCAGTTCTGGCTACCTTCTCCACTGTCGCCATTACTTTCTTCATGGGTGGTGACTGTCCTATGAGATTTGAATAGCCTTGTTCCTGATCAGCGATAAGTACTTTTTGTTTGCTGCGCAGATCATCAATGAGCTCATTTGATTGCCTTACCTTCAGGTTTGCTGTAATTGTAGCCAGCAGTTTCTTGTTATCCCAGGGTTTTAGAATAAAATTGGTAGCACCTTCCTTAATTCCCTGAACTGCAAGCTCAATATCACCATAGCCGGTAATAAATATTACCACGGCCAGAGGATCAATTTCAATGATCTTGTTCAGCCAATGAAATCCCTCCTTTCCGCTTGTAGCGTCTCTGGAGAAGTTCATATCCAGTAGTATTAGGTCGTAGCTTTCAGCTTTTAACAATGCCGGTATATTCTCAGGATTCTTTTCGGTATGAATAATAGTGACATGCTGCTTGAGAAAAAGCTTGGCAGCCAGTAAAACGTCAATATCATCATCAACAATAAGAATTTTAGCGTCAATCTTATTCATACGACTTAAATTTTTATGTTCTTTGTATAAAAGTACGGAGCCTCACCAATGGAGCTGCTAATATACCTAATTATGTTCGAAACCGTACAATATTGGTTCATCTTTGAACAATTAAATTATGAAAAATTAACATAATAAATTTGAAGTGCCACATATTCAATGGATTATAATGTCTGGCACAGTATTTGGCGCATATAAATAATTACAAAATTGGCATACATGGATCGAGTAATAGAAAAGAAAGCCTGGACGACAGGAAAAATTCTCGCACTGACTGGAATTATAGCATTTTCAGCCTTTCTATTATGGATGTTATTCATCAGGGATAGCAGAAGTAAGTTGTATGTGCAGAAAAATCAAATTACTCTGGCTGAAGTGATTGAGGGAAAATTTCAGGAATTTATTCCGGTTGATGGCATATTGCTCCCCCGTAATACAGTATATATTGATGCTGTTCAGGGAGGAGTGGTTGATGAAGTATATGTTGAAGATGGTGCCTTACTAAAAAAGGGGGACCCTATATTAAAGCTCAGCAATGCCAATATGGAGCTTAGCTATATGGATCAGGAAACCCGAATGTATGATGCTATAAATAATCTGGCAAATACTTTAATAAGCATTGAACAGCTCAAGTATACCCGGCAAAAAGAGATTACAGAACTCTATTATCAGTTGGATAAACTCAAAACTGATTTCAATAGGAAGGAGGGTTTCTACAAGGACAAATTGATTTCCACCAAGGAATTTGAGGACGCTGAACGCGATTATAACTACGCATTGAACCAACTGAACATTACCATTAAACTGAAACGACTCGATTCCATTTCAGGAGTGCGACAAAGCCAACAAATAAGCTCTTCAATGGAGAGAATGCAGAATAATTTGGCTTTGTTAAGGCGCAACATGGATAATATGACCATCAAATCACCCGGCAATGGAAAACTCTCATCATTCAGCGTTGAGATAGGTGAAACAAAAACAGCCGGTGAACATCTCGGACAAATTGATATTCCCGGAGGATTTAAGGTTAGGGCAAATGTTGATGAGCGCTATATTTCAAGAATTTTTGAAGGGCAGGAGGCTGAATTTGATCTGGGCGGAAAGGTATTCAAGCTCGCAGTTAATAAAATATATACCAATGTTACCAATGGCTCCTTCCAGGTGGACCTGATATTTGATGGAGAAGAACCCGAAAATATAAAGAGAGGACAGACATTGCAGCTTAGGATTACTTTTTCGGGAGAATCAGATGCACTTACTATCAGAAGAGGAGGTTTTTATCAGGAAACCGGCGGTAATTGGATTTATGTTGTGGATAAAGATGAAACTTATGCACAAAAGAGAAATATAAAGATTGGACGTCAAAACCTATATTCCTATGAAGTGTTAGAAGGATTAGAAGTAGGTGAGAAAGTAATTGTTTCTTCCTATGACTCATTTGGTGATAAGGAGAGATTAATATTCAAATAAACAAACTCAATTACTCTATTATGAACACAACAATGCTAAAAACGGTAAACCTGACCAAGATTTTCAGAACTGATGAAGTGGAAACTACCGCATTGCATAATGTATCGTTTCAAATACAATCAGGTGAATTTGTTGCAATAATGGGCCCATCAGGTTGTGGTAAGTCTACGCTCTTAAATATCATTGGTTTGCTTGATAATCCTTCTGGCGGCGACTATTATTTCATGGGCCAGGAAGTGTCGAAATTCACTGAAAAGATGAGGGCAAACATTCGCAAGAAAAATATTGGTTTCGTTTTTCAGAATTTTAATCTCATTGATGAGCTTAATGTTTATGAGAACATTGAATTGCCTTTGATATATCTGGGCATGAGTTCTTCTGAACGCAAAAAGAGGGTAGAAGCAACATTGGAACAGATGCAGATCATGCATCGCCGTAAGCATTTTCCATTACAACTGTCAGGTGGCCAGCAACAGCGTGTCGCAGTTGCCAGGGCAGTAGTTGCAAATCCACATCTGATACTGGCTGACGAACCTACAGGTAATCTGGATTCAGCACACGGCGAGGAAGTTATGAACCTGCTCGCACAGTTGAATCAAAGTGGAACTACCATAATAATGGTAACACATTCTCAACATGATGCCGAATATAGTCAGAGAATTGTGCGTTTATTTGATGGCCAGATAGTCAATGAGAATATAAGATTTGGTAAACCTGAAATATCTGTACTCGATTCATAATGCTGTTTTTTAACTATCTCAACAGTTCGCTCCGAAGCTTGGTCCGTCAGAAGACATACCTTCTGATTAACCTGCTGGGATTGTCAATGGGTATTGCCGCTTACCTGGTAATAGTTATGTATGTTACCTATGAGAAGAGTTTTGACAACCATATAGAGCAAGGGAATAATATTTTCAGGGTTGTTGAGGTGCAGAATGAACCTGGGGTTGGAAATCAACATGTTGCTATCACAATGGGGCCCCTTGCACGAGAATTAAAGAATACGTTTCCTTCAGTAAAGGAGACTTTAAGAGTGATGCCGGCCTACCAGATTGCTTCTGTGGAGTACAACAACAAGTTACTTAGGGAAACAAACATGATGTATGCCGATCCCAGTATCTTTAACATGTTCTCCATCAAAATATCTTTAGGTAACCCAAATAAGTTGCTTGAGGAGCCTAGGTCATTGGTAATATCAGAGGATGTTGCAATAAAGTATTTCGGGTCGGCTGAGAAAGCGCTTAATTCAATGCTTCTATTGAATAATATGCCTTACCGCATTGAAGCGATAATGGAAAATCAAACGAAGCACTCTCATATATATTTTGATATCCTGATTTCCATGTCTTCAATTGAAGGTACTCCTGAATTTGAGTGGATGGATCATTGGGGCTCCAATTCATTGGTAACATACCTGTTACTGGATAATAAGGATCAAGCCAAAGAGATTGAGAAAGCACTGCCACAGTTTATCAAGGATAAGATTTTTAGTCAGAATGAAGGATGGGAATTCCTTGAAATGTACCTTCAGCCTCTGGATGATATTTACCTAAAATCAAAGCATATCAAGTTTCAGATGGTTTATGCTGCGGGTGACGCCAGAACAGTTAGTATTTTCATGGTCATTTCTGCACTGATACTGCTGATAGCATGTGTGAACTATATCAATATATCCTTGGCCCGATCAGTGAAACAGGCAAGAGAGGTGGGGATGCGTAAAGTGCTTGGAGCAGACCGCATGAGCTTAGTTTATCGATTCATTAGTGAGTCACTGGTGATCACCCTTATTGCCATTCTATTGGCAGTAGGCATGCTTGAACTCATCCTGCCTGAAATTAATTCCATGTTGGGGACATCTTTTGTATTGGATTTCAGAAAACCATTATTCAATATTGGCTTGCTTCTTTTGTTGGTTATCATTAGTCTTGTCTCCGGTTCCTATCCTGCATTTTATTTGTCAAGGTATCAGCCAATAAGTGTATTGAAAGGTGGTATCAAGTCGTCAGTCAAATCAAGTTATCTGAGCAAAAGCCTGGTTGTTTTCCAGTTTGCGATCTCTATTGGCCTTATATTCTCAATTCTAATGATCAATGATCAGATAAGATATATACAGAAAAAAGACCTTGGCATTACTTATAGTAACTCCCTCTTTTTGTTTTTTGGACAGAATGATTTTAAGAAGCTGGATGTTTTAAAGCAATCACTACTTGAAAATCCTGCCATTAGAAGTGTATCAGGTTCTTCATTCATTAATGGTGTGAGTGGTTCACAAGGCCCAATATTTATCAATGATACAGCCAATACAAAACTAACAGTGCGTTATGGGTTTGTAGATGAAGATTTCTTTAAAACGATGAATATAGAGTTGATAGAAGGCCGGAATTTTGACCCAACCATACACAGGGATAGCGCCGGGGTGGTAATATTAAACCAAAGTGCCGTGAAGAAGCTAGGTTGGTCAGATATTAACGGCAAGAAATTAAGTGCTACTGCAGATGGTGATTCAACCATGCAGCCGGATGTGATTGGAGTAATACGCGACTATCATTATTATTCGCTGAGAAGCGTAATAGAACCGGCAGCTTATTTTTATGTACCTGAAATGTTCAGGGGTGTAACCATCAAGTACTCGGCACAGGAAAGCAGAGCTAACATTGAAAAATTCATTGAATCAAAGTGGAAGGAGTTGTTCCCTAAAACTCCTTATCAATCAGTATTTGCAGATCAATATATATCAGATACCTATAAATCTGACCTCAAAATTCGGAATCTGTTTGTTTACTTTGCAATTCTCAGTATGTTCCTTTCATGTTTAGGCCTCTATGGACTTACGTCTCTTCTCATTGAGCAAAAGACCAAAACAATAGGAATCAAGCGGGCATTGGGAAGCTCAGTGTCCTCTATTGTGTTTGATCTGGTTAAAGAATATCTGGTGCTTGTTGGATTGGCCGGACTAATTGCAATACCTCTCTCCATAATGTTTATTCAACGATTTCTTGATGACTATTCCTATAGGGTGGAAATTAGTTTCTATAATATAGTGGTTGCCATTCTCATGGCTGTCACCATTGCTTTCATTACCGTGGTATTCAAAGCAGGCAAAACTGCAAATTCCAATCCGCTTGAAGCTCTGAAATACGAATAATGAATTGCTCAGGCAGTTACGAAACTTGCCGGTTTATCAATCGTTTTTACTCTTATTCTGGTATAAAAGGGGATGCAATACTGTAATCTGCCTTTCAATAATTAATAATTTATATAGAGTCTTCTGGTAAATAATTATTCCATTCCGCATGAGTTGGATTGAAAAAAAATTGTCAATCCAACTAACTTAAAAAATAATTTGGATCAATTATTGATGCAGCTACATTATGTAGTAAATTTGCATTCCCTAATAACAAAAAAACAATAACAAGGAGATGAAGAACAAGTATAGCGATCTGATAGAGCAGACATTTGATTTTCCGCAGGATGAATTTCGTGTGGAAGACAATGAGTTGCATTTTCATAATATTCCATTGATGGATATTATAAAGCAATATGGCACTCCATTAAAGATCACATATTTGCCTAAGATAACCCAACAAATACAGCGGGCAAAGAAGATGTTCAATGTAGCTATTGCCAAAGCCGATTATCAAGGTGACTATCATTATTGCTACTGTACCAAGAGTTCGCATTTTTCATTTGTATTGGAAGAGGTGCTTAAAAATGAGGTACATCTGGAAACATCATCTGCTTTTGATATTTTCCTGCTTGAGACCCTTCATGAACAGGGAATGATCAATAAGGACAGTTATATTATCTGCAACGGATTCAAACGCCCACAGTATATTGAGAACATTAGTTCACTCATAAATGAAGGATTTGAGAATACTATTCCAATTCTGGATAATAAGTTTGAACTTGACCAACTCGACAGGAATATTACCCGCAAATGCAAGATAGGAATGCGCATTGCCTCAGAAGAAGAACCCAAGTTTGAATTTTACACCTCCAGATTAGGTATCAGATACAATGATATTATACCCTATTATGAGGAGAAGATCAAGAATAATCCAAAGTTCCAATTGAAGATGCTGCATTTCTTCATTAATACCGGAATTAAGGATTCGGCCTACTATTGGAACGAGCTTTCAAAGTGTGTGAATTTATATTGCCAGCTTAAAAGTATTTGCCCGGAACTAGATTCATTGAACATTGGTGGAGGATTCCCAATCAAGAACTCATTGTCATTTGACTACGATTATGAATATATGGCTGAAGAGATCATCTCACAGATAAAACTAATTTGCGAGAGAAACAATACGGTTGAACCTGATATCTTCACTGAATTCGGATCGTACACCGTTGGTGAGAGTGGAGCGACCTTATATTCAATAATAGACCAGAAACAACAGAACGATCGTGAGTTGTGGAATATGATTGACTCATCATTCATGACGACTTTACCGGATACATGGGCATTAAATCAGCGATTTATCCTACTTGGAATTAATAAATGGGATTCAGAATATGAACGTGTCTTTCTTGGTGGTTTAACATGTGATAGTGAAGATTACTATAATGCTGAAGCACATGCCAATGCTATATTCCTTCCTAAACTTGATAATGATGAACCACTATACATTGGTTTGTTTCATACTGGTGCGTACCAGGAGTCTATTGGCGGGTATGGGGGAATACAACACTGCTTAATCCCTGCACCTAAGCACATTATCATTGATTTAGATGAAGAAGGCGAGTATACAACAAAATTATTCGCCAAGGAGCAATCACACAAATCCATGCTGAGAATACTCGGATATTGATTTTGCCTTTTAAATGCTATACCTTAGCAAATTATTGAATGCCGTAACTGATAGTTTGGGAGATTCGGTTATGTCATTTCAAATTATTAACAATTTAAAACGGGAGATATGAAATTCAAAAATTACGGGGGACTTCCAGATCAGTTTACCAAGTTTGAAAATTCAAAAGTTGTCATTATTCCGGTTCCGTATGATGGAACAAGCACCTGGATAAAAGAGGCTGATAAAGGACCGGAGGCCTTGATTGAAGCATCATGCAATATGGAGGTTTATGACATTGGTGCTGATAATGAAGTGTACAAGATTGGTATTCATACTGCTGATCCAATTCGCGAACGCAGATCACCTGAACGTGTTGCAAAAGAGGTTGAAGCCAAGGTTACACAGACTTTGAAGAAGAAGAAATTTCCGGTTGTTATTGGAGGCGAACATTCTGTTAGTATTGGGGCTTTTAAAGCTTTTGCCGATTTCTATAAGGATAACGACTTCACCATTCTTCAGTTTGATGCTCATGCCGACATGAGGCAAGAGTATGAAGGAAGTAAATATAATCACGCTTGTGTTATGGCTAGAGCTGCAGAATGGGCACCCATACTTCAGGTTGGCATTAGAAGTATGAGTTATGAAGAAAGGGCAGATGTTCAGCCAGATAGGATATTTTATGCCGATTATATTCTGGATTCCAAGAATAATACATGGATGTATGACCTGCTCAATAAGGTAGGCAAGAATGTTTATATCACAATTGACCTTGATGTACTTGATCCATCCATTATGTCATCAACCGGTACTCCCGAACCAGGGGGTATGTTATGGTACCAATTGATTGATATACTCGATAAGGTTAATCAAAAATCAAACATTGTTGGTTTTGATGTGGTTGAATTGTGCCCAATGAAGTACAATAAGGCTCCTAACTTCTTGGCAGCCAAACTTGTATATCAATTGTTGACATTTAAGTTCGGCAATACGTTGAAAAAATAACAGTTATTGAAAGGTTATTGTTTAACCATTAGGCCACTGGGAATGACTATCCCGATACGGTTGATGAATTACCAAGGTAATCAATTGATTCATTTAGTTTAAAATAAAGAGAGACGTATCAAATCACGTCTCTCTTTATTTTTGAATAAGTTAATTCTGAATAATCAGAGAAAAACTGTGTTTGCTTTCAGATTACCAACCCAGTATCCAGGCAAACATGAGGGGTGCAACTATGGTAGCATCACTCTCTACAATAAATTTAGGTGTATGAATATCCAACTTTCCCCAGGTAATCTTCTCATTGGGAACGGCGCCTGAATAACTGCCATAGGATGTTGTTGAATCACTTATCTGACAGAAATACGACCAGAAGGGGACATCATGCCATTCAAGATCCTGATACATCATAGGTACAACGCAAATAGGAAAATCGCCTGCAATACCACCTCCAATTTGGAAGAAGCCAACACCTTTGCCTGAAGAATTCTTGCGATACCAGTCAGAGAGCCAGATCATATATTCAATGCCTGATTTTACCGTTGAGGGTTTTAATTCATTCTTGATACAGTAAGATGCAAAAATATTACCCATGGTACTGTCTTCCCAACCCGGCACAACAATAGGCAGGTTCTTCTCGGCAGCGGCAAGCATCCATGAGTGCTTGGGATCAATCTCATAATCGGCTTCCATAACTTTGCTGCAGCAGCTTGTACATATATTCATGAGGGAAATAGCGCTCGCCTGCAGCCTCTGCATCTTTCCAAATTTTTTCAATATGGTGCTGGATCTTGCGGAAAGCCTGCTCTTCGGGTATACATGTGTCAGTTACCCTGTTCAATCCTTTTTCAAGCAGTTCATATTCCTGCTCAGGAGTCAGATCACGATAGTTGGGTACACGCTTGTAGTGGGAGTGTGCAACCAGATTCATGATATCTTCTTCAAGATTGGCGCCGGTGCATGTTATTATTTGCACTTTATCTTGACGGATCATCTCGGCCAGTGAAATGCCTAGCTCTGCAGTGCTCATGGCACCTGCCATTGTTATCATCATTTTACCACCTTCAAGAAGGTGTGATTCATAAGCTTTAGCAGCATCAACAAGGGTAGCAGCATTAAAATGCCTGTAATGATGCTGAACAAATTGAGAAATGGGACCTTTATTCATTATATAAACTTTTTGCAAAGATAGGAAACATAATAGTTTTATTTATTATAAAATCTTATCTTTCAGCCCAATTTGCAAAGTAGGTATTGTATTCCACACTATGCAAATAATCAGTCACTTTAGCTTCCTGTCAGTTGACATTTGGCTATACTATTGTTATATATGATTACCTATAAACTGACTTGTGCTAAAAATTCCCAGCCTGCTTTCATAAGCCGGTTCCATTTAGCACAACAGTGGATAATAGGAAAGTGTGGAGTGTTATCGCTCTTATTTTTCATATTGATTTCCCTTTCGCCTGTGTCATCATGCTATGGTCAGAAAGAACCACAGACAATGGATGTAGGTCAGGCATTAGGTGATAAGTATTATGATGCGCTTGAATATCTGGAGAAGAATGTGTGGATTTACGATACTTTGGTGAAGGCAAATATTGCTCCCGAACTAGCTTACTCAGTTGTATTCCCTAGTCTTACACGCTATTCAGCCCTAAAGGACATTATGGAAACCGGTGGAATGAAAACCCTTTATGTTCAGTCAGGCCGTAAATATGCAAAATATACAGTTGGCAGGTTTCAGATGAAGCCATCCTTTGCGGAGTTGGTAGAACGCAATGTAATACGATATAAAATTTGGGATTACAAGTTTAAAGTAACCAATAATGCCAAAGCAAGAGGTGAAAGGGCAAAGCGGTTGGATTCACCTCAATGGCAGGTTCAGTATCTAATACTCTACATAAAGGTTATGGATAAACGTTTTTCACATTTAAAATGGAAAACGCCCGAAGATAAAGTCAGATTCTATGCCACTGCCTTCAATGTTGGGTTTACCAAAAATGAACGTACAATTAAATATCTGATGTCACGACGATCTATTTTAAAGAGGTCGAAGGATATGAAGTCAAGAGTCAGACATGGTGATATAGCCGGATGGTTTTATGAGAATGACGGATATAGGTTCAAGTCGGCCATTTCGATACTACCACCCTCTGAAATGAAACCGGCTGATAAGGAGAAATAAGCGTTGCTCCCATAGACCATCCAACCGATTGCATGAATACCGGCAATGATCATCAATCATCTTGCTATCATTAGTTTTGCGGTTGATGTGGTCTGATTGTCAGCTATAAACCGTACAATGTACATTCCAGCTGTTAAACTTGATAAATCAAGGTCAATGGTATTATATCCGGGAGAAATGATGTTGTGATTAAATAGAGCAATCAATTTCCCGGTTAGGTTGGTGACTGAAATAGAGATATCCGGAGTACCTTCAACATAAAAGCCGGCTTTAATATTGCCTGTAGAAGGATTAGGCCAAATTACTGTGCCGTTGAGGTTAGCATTCTCCTCTTTCCCGTAGGGATCGGGAATAAAGCCGATGCTTTGAAGGGCCGGGGCAATTTCAGGATTAGCCATGAAGTTATCCCAAAGCAGTGAAGAGCGATGGTTCTCAATCATGTTGATAATTGGGCCCTGGTCAATTGCCAGATATGAATCGGCATACCAGTTCACCTTCATATTGTATGCATCATAGAAACCCATTCTTCCCCATGTTTTATCACCAAGTTCGCGATAAAAGAGCTTCAAGGCTCCTATGGATTCTTCTGGTGTATAAGGCATGGATGACAATGCAGCTGTTGGTGTAATTGTCCCATTATCTCTCGTTCCTGTTGGTTCATGTACCTGATAGCCTGAAGGATCATCACTGGCTGTAAATCCCCATGCATTCTCTCCATACCCCGGATGATTTTTAGGATTATCGATGGCATAGGCCCTGTGGATAAGTGTATGATTTCTGTTGAGGTTGAAATAGTTGGTATACTGATCTTTGATATTTCTGGGATCAAAGCCCTGGAAAGAATAGTGGGCAAAGAAAAGTGGGCCGCCATAGTCCCATCCCACATCAAGTTTATAGCCATAGAAAGAATCACCATTACGATAGTATGGTTGGCCGGCCCATCCTGATTGCCAAAGGGCTGCATTGACTCCGTTTGTTGGTGATGAAACAGCAAGAATATAAACTATAGCTGCTTCATTCCATCCCCTGATCTGCATATTGATCTGCCAGCCATAGGTTGGCGACCAATGCCAATACAAAACAGTGGAATTGTTTTTAGTGTACCAGTTCCATTCTATGCTTTCCCACAATTGAGTGATTCTATTTCTGATTTCCAACTCCGCAGGGTCCTCGCCATTGAAGTATTCACGTGCAGTAAGAAGTCCCTGTGCCAGGAAAGCTGTTTCAACCAGATCACCACCATTGTCGGTTTCACCAAATGGGACAACATTACCTGTAATCCCATTCATCCAATGAGGCCAAACACCATGAAACCTGTCGGCAGTTTCTAAAAAACCGGTGATTTTTAGTATACGGTCAATACCTTGTTGTCTTGTAATAAATCCTCTTTCTATCCCCACCAGCAGTGCCATAATGCCGAATCCCGAACCTCCGCTAGTCACAACATCACCTGATGTATTCCTTTCACGGGCCAAACCCGATGTTGGATGCGCGAAATCATAAAAGTAACGGAATGTATACAACTGCACCATATCAAGCATCTGCTCATCAGTAAATTCTGTGGTTGCCGCCGATGTAACTTCCGAGTATTCTGATGTTTGATTTGAGGCATTAAGAGCGGCAACACGATAGCTTAGATTTGTTCCATAACCAAATGATCGCACGAAATCAATATATCCACTATCGGTTTTTGGAACCATTCCAATAGTATGAAACGTTTCACCATTGTCAGTCGATCTCTGAACCTTATAACCATTTAGGTTGTCGGGAGGATTGGTATTCCATATAATCTCGATATGACTATCGTACCCTATTGCCAGAACTCCCGATGGGGCCAGGGCAGGAGGGGATATGCCGCTTCCCTTGAACACCCTCATGTCATCAATTAACAGAGTATGTGTTTGTCCGTCAGCAATTCCCTGTGTAAATCCAATGGTTTTGATTTTTGTAAAGTCCACGGCATCACCTGCTTCCAGAAACAAGCTCATGGGAATGGTTATTCGTGTCCAGACATTTTGTTGCAGGTCCTGACAGTAAGGTTGAAAGTTATGGAAAGTGGTTTTTAGATTATTCACATCCTCCATAAAAACAAGAGGGAGCAACTGTTTGCCAAGACCATCCATTGAATAAAGAAAGAAGTGAAGCGTATCAGTGTCAGTAAGGTTTTTGGCAGACCAGTCGAGCCCTGCAGCAATAGCGAACCAGTTGCCATTGGAAACGGATTTCCATGTCAGGCTCAGGCTATTCATGCCCTGTGCTGCCTCAACTTCCTCATTGATAGGGAACTTTCGAAAATCTGTGCCTAATCTGGTCAGTTCACTTGGTGGTGTAAGTTCCATCCAACTGTAATCATACATTATTGGGGTGGGGCTATCCTGAAAGTAGAGATAGGTCTGCGAAAAGGCGGATACCCCGAACGATAATGCAGTTATCAATATAACCAAGCGGAATAAGATACGGCTCTTCATATAATATTATATTACAGGCTAATAAGTAAAAATACTGAATTATTCGTTACAAATTCCGATTACTCTCCACAGGGTATATATCCAAAGAGTCTCAACCGGATTATGCTCAACAAATAAACAATTTAACCACCGGATTGCCTTATTTCAAGACTATATACCGGTGGTTAAAAAGAAGAATTACGTATAAACAATCAGAATAGGATTATGCTATGAAAAGCATAAATGTGTTATCTGATAGCACTTCCCTTCACTGCATAATAGAAAATATAAAGATAGCAGATGGCAGGAACAATAAATGCCCAGGTGTAACCATAGCTATCAGCAACTATACCCATAACCGGAGGAATGATGGCACCACCAAAGATCATGGTGTTAATAACACCCGATGCTGTGCTCAACTCAGCCGAATCAAGGTCCTTAACCGCGAGGGTAAAGATATTCGGGAACATTATGGAATTGAACAATCCTATTGAAACTATAGTCCATAGAGCAATCTGACCTGAGCCAAATGAAGTAACTATATCAAGCAGGGCAGCTACCAGAGCAAAGACTGCCAATGTACGTGCTGCCTTGCCTGTGCCAATCTGCATGATGATGAAATTAAGAACGGCGATTCCCAGGAAGATCAGGCCAATGTTCCAATCCCACCCGGTTACAAAGGAACCTGAAATGAGGGCCAATAACAGAACAGGCAGGGCATAGGTGATTTTTTTCGATAATCCGATATTGGAGAACATAAATGAGCCAAAGAATCGACCAACCATTGCACCCCCCCAATAAATTGCAACATACTTTGAGGCGTCTGACTCAACAAATCCGAGTTTATTGACGAAATAATTAATCATCAGACTGCCATTGCCAACTTCAGCCCCAACATAGAAGAATATGGCCAATGCACCAAGCAGAACATGAGGGTATTTCCAAACACTTTTTCTTTCAGCTGAAATTTTTTGAATTTCAGGAAGCTTGATTGCCATAATGATCAAGGCAATTATTACAATAATACAAGCCATGATCACAAAGGGCATTTGCACAGTTTCAGCTCTCTCAACTGAAGAAAGCATCTCTGAAGCACCGGTGAAAATAAAAACACCTATTATCCAGGGTGCCAGCATTGTTGCAATAGAATTGAGTGCTTGTGTTAGATTTAACCTTGAAGAAGCTGAATCCTGAGGGCCTAACGCAGTAACATAAGGATTGGCAGCTGTTTGCAGGAATACAACACCGGCGGCAAGAATGAAGGTTGATATAAGGAACAGAGGAAATGAAGGTATACTGGCTGACGGGTAGAAAAGGAAAGCACCAATAGCCATCAGGAATAATCCTATTATCAGTGCCCTCTTATAACCTATCTTTTTAATATACAAGCCAATGGGAATTGAGATAAAGGCATAGGTAATAAAGAATGCAAAGTTGAGTAACTGGGCTTCAAACTCACTAAGCTCAAAGATATCTTTAACTTTAGCGCTAAGCGTAACGATGAAAGTGGTTGCGAATCCGAAAATGAAAAAGATGGATCCAATCACCGACATTCCCACCTTGTAACTGTTGGATTGTTGGGCATTCTCAATTTGATTGCTCATTTTGCTGTTTTGGATTAAGTTAATAATATGCCTTAGGAAACTATAAAAGAAATGTAAAGGTATAATAACAACATGCGAAATCCAAAATTAATTAAGCAAAGAAACCATCCCTTTTCCCAAATCTCAGGTAGTCGAGCATCAATGCTATTTCAATTTGATCAATTTCATTGGAAATTAAGTGTTTGCGATCCTTATTGAAGCTTTTCACAAACGATTTTATGTCATCCTGTCGGGTTCTAATGCTGTTAAGGTAATGATCTATTGCCTTTTCTTTTTGACCAAGTGAAAATGCAACATGACCTGCATTTAAAAAATCAGAGGTATTTGGTTCAAGACTAAGCAGTTGATCATAATAAGTATTGGCTTCCGTATTTCGTTTGAGTAGAAACAGGCACCAGGCAACAGGCCGCATGGCATTTGATGAACCGGGGTTAGCAAATTCAATTCTATAAAAATATTCCAATGCTTCTTCCACCTTGCCCATATTCAGGTAACAGGTTCCAATTGAAGCGTTGATGCGGTGATTATCAGGCTCCAGTTGAATAAGTTCAAGATATATATCAAGCGCAGCCTCCGTGTCGCCAAGCGCCATGTGGCATTGGGCCAGTTTTCTTAGCAGCCAGTTGTGATTTGTATCAAAGAGATCTGCTCGTTGATACATTGCTATAGCTTCATGAAACAAACCGAGTTTTTGTTTGCAGTAACCCGCTTTTTCATAAAGTTCAGCCTGGTTCTCTCCTATGTCAATAAGATAGTTGAACAGCTTAAGTGCTTCTTCAAAATGATCACTGTCGAAATGGAAGTTGGCTATCTTGCGATAAAAGTCGGCATCCACAATAAGTCGTGATAAAACACCTGATTCCTGAACTTCAAATCCTTGCAGGAAGATGTCGCCTATTTCATTGCGCAGGGTGTGCAGTTTAAAGAATCTATAGAGATCCTGAATATATTGGATTATAATTCTTTTTTTAGCCAATGAGGGATCTGATAACTCCTCATTTTTCAATTCAGCCAATTGCTCTCCTTCACCTTCAAACATCTGAATCATCATATTCTTTTGTTGTGGTGGCATATGTCTTATGTTGAAAGCAAAAGAGAATTTATCAGAGTTACACATATACATGGATAAATCGAGCCCTTTTAGAATTGCTTCCTTAAACGGTTCACTCTCATCGGAAAGAGCTTCCTGTACAGCATAGTTTTCAGCGTAGAATGGTATGAACCAGTTGGGCAAATCATTAAAAAAGGGAAATGCCTTGAGCATTGCGAATGCGCTAAGGAAAACATCCACCCCTTCCATCTGCATATTAGTCAGTTCTTCCAGCTTGCGAACCAATCCCGGCTGACTATCGAAATATTTTTCCCAGTCGGGATTCTTGTCCAGAGATTCACCGGTTTGCATAAGGCTCTCAAGATCGAGTTTTTCATTGAGATCTTCATTGAATTTGATAACCTGCGGCAGTATCTCATCCTGGAATTTTCTGGTAGCTCTTTCCGTATCCTTTGACCTGTGAAATTGTATCAGGAGGTTCAGTACATCATCACGGAATTCTGATTGGCTTCCTAATTGCTCCAGTTTTGCAGTAAGTGCGGGATAATAGCGGAATCTATTATCATGCATGAATATGGATATAAGAATTCCAAACAAGGCCCTTTGAGATATCTGAATGTCGGAATTATTGTATAAGTCAATCAATATGCTGATTCGCCGAACATCAAATGTGCGTAATGCGCTCAGTGTCAATGCGCTCACCATCATTGATTTCTCAAACCAGGTTATTGATGAACTATTAAAGATATTTACGACCACCTGTTCATCTAATTCAGAAAATCTGTCAGTAAGCCATAAATTATAGAAAACCCTTGAGATTGCTTTCCGGTGGTTTATTGCCGTTTCACTCTCTGACTCATCTGAAAAAAGTGAAGCACTCTTAAGCATATCCTGTAGTTCATTATCGAAAGTCAATCCCATCAGGTTCTCTGATAAATCATCATTTTCATAGGATGACTGACGGTCAATATCAGCCTTTATACGAGCCAGCCTGCTTCCTGAACCCGCCAAGAGATGCATTTTAATAAGATCTGATAATTCATAAAGAGAGGTAATCAGCTTTCCATAGATTTGCTTGCCCATAGGATCATTGATTCCCTTTCCAGTATATGTCAGAATATTGGTATAAGTAAACTTCAATTCATCAATTGAAGGTTGAAAGCGTTCAGATGATTGCTTTGAAATCTGGTCAAGTGCTTCAAATATCCTCTGTTGCCTAAGTAACTCTACCACTTTGTTATACCACTTCTCAATATCAATTATTGTCATTATCCTAATTTTACTGTATATTTTGTTATGCCAGTTCTGTTTAACAGATGCAAAGGCATTAATCAGAATATCATTTGTAATTTTATTAACCTTCAAAAATCATGCAGTTCTTCCATAACTGACAAAATGACCTCCGAGAAACAGGGCATTGCCAATACCTCATTTATTACCTACAAGTTACAATAAAAGTCAATTAAGTAGAAGCAGTTATTTTATGTGTAACATTTTAGTCAATAAACCGTTAAAATCAGTAACCTTTTGATTGCTGCAACGTCTTAATCTATATCCGGAACTATCAATTTCTAAGCTATGTTTACGAATTATATCCAAAGTGCAATCCGCAACTTCAAGAAGAACAGGTTCTACTCAATTATCAACATCCTTGGATTATCATTAGGAATAACGGCTGCTGCCTTCATACTGCTATATATTACTGAGGAGTTGGGCTACGACAAGCATTTCAGGGATCATGAAAAAATATACCGTCTTGAGAGTGACTTCACCATAAACAACAAGCACGACAAGTTTGCATTGACCTCGCTGCCACTGGGTCCGGTATTTAAAATGGAGATGCCTGAAGTTGAGTCATATGCCCGATTCCTGAACAACGAAAATGTGGTTCTCAAATATGGTGACAAGGAGTTCTATGAAAAGAAGGCATTCTTTGCAGATTCAGCTGCACCGGTGATGTTTACACTTGATTTTATTGAAGGGACGGCTGAAGGTTCTTTAGCGGATCCCTTTACTATGATAATTTCAGAATCTGTTTCAAAAAAGTACTTTGGTGATCAGCAAGGCTTTGGAAAGACCCTGCTGACTGGTGAGGGCAGAGGTTATAAGGTTACCGGAATATTTAAAGATCTCCCTCAAAATACCCATATGCCTTTTGATATACTGATGTCAATTGAATCATTTGCCACCATTATAGGAGAGCAGCGATACAGAAGCGTTGAGCCTGAGGCATTCTGGAATGTAGGATTCTATACTTTCATTAAATTGAAGGATCCCGCTGATATTGCTGTAATACACCAAAGGTCAGAAGCCTTTTATAAAAAGTATATGAAAGCTGTCGGCGATCCTTTAAATGCCACTTTTTCCCTTATGACAACCCGCTTGGGTCAGATACATCACACTTCAAAATTGACCGGTGATTTCCCGGTAGGGAACAAGAGTTATTTATACCTGATGGGCTTGGTAGGTTTAATGATTCTGGTTCTTGCCGCTATAAATTATATGAATCTTGCAACTGCAAGGGCCACAAAGAGGGCGAGGGAAATAGGATTACGCAAGGTTTCAGGGGCTAACCGTTTTCAGCTTGCCTGGCAGTTCATTACCGAGAGCTTGGTGTTGTCTATTATAGGCTTGGTCATTTCATTTGCCCTGATACAGCTATTGCTGCCATTCTTTAATGAAATGGCTGATAAGCAACTGGAGCTCAGTATACTTCAGAATCCACAGATTTATCTGCTCATAGCAGTAATTGCTGTGATGACCGGTTTATTGTCCGGGCTATATCCTGCCCTTTATCTGTCATCATTCCAACCATCGAATGTGCTTAAAGGGAAAATTAATATTGGCAGACAAAGTGGATGGTTAAGGAAAGGTTTGGTCACATTCCAGTTGATAATCTCGGTGATTATGATCACAGGCACCATCATAATCTATAACCAGTTGAATTACATGAGAAATGCCGATCTGGGATTTGAGAAGGAAAATATCATGGTTCTTGAAGTTCAGGATACCACATTTCTCAAGAGAATGGATAGCTTCAGGGAAGAATTGAAGGAGAATCCAAACATCATAGCCACTGCCATGTCACGCACAGTTCCGGGTGCCGGTAACGGAATACAGGTAATGAGGGTTGAAAAGGAAACCAAGATGGAGGAGTTTGTTCTCAATAACATTCCGTGTGACCATGATTTTGCTGATCTGTTGGGATTGGAATTTGTACAGGGTAGAAATTTCAACCGTGAAATGAAAACCGACGATACAACTGCGGTAATCATAAATGAAGCTGCTGCTGTTGCCCTTGAATGGGGTGATAAAGCCTTGGGCAAGAAGATCAACATGGACTTTGAAATAGATGGATCAGGGGGTCATGATTTAAAAGTTATTGGGGTAGTCAAGGATTTTCACTTCACTTCCTTGCACAACAAAGTAGAACCTATGGTTTTATTTATCCCAAGATTCCCTATGAATGTACTGACAATTAGGTTAAATGAAAACTCAGGTGAGAATACCATCAATTTCATCAAGTCAAAATGGGAGAGTTTTGGTAATAACAGGCCGTTCGACTATTACTTTCTTGATGAGAATTTTGATTCAAAATATTCAGCTGAAGCCAAGCTTGGTAAAGTATTTGCAACCTTTGCCCTGCTTTCTATTGTTATAGCACTCTTGGGATTAATTGGGCTTTCCTCCTTTGTAACAGCACAAAGAACAAAGGAAATTGGTATTAGGAAGGTTCTTGGCGCCTCAGTGGAAGGAATAATAGGATTGTTGTACAAGGAATCAATTATTCTAGTGCTTATAGCCTGTGCCGTGGCTTTGCCGGTTTCATGGTACCTCATCTCCAATTGGCTTGATAACTATGCCTATCATATCTCTTTGTCGTGGATAACATTTCTGGCTTCAAGCCTTACAGCTATAATAGTATGTATTGCATCAGTGAGCTATCATACTTTAATGGCAGCTAATTCTGACCCGGTCAAATCCATCAAATACGAATGAAAATCATTGACTTTTGCCTTTGGCTTCCAGGGCTTGTTGCAATCAGTACCTAGTTATTGATTGACCGCTGTTAGCTTTTTGAATTCTTTATGGCGTTGCTTGAAGTATTTAAGCCCTTCCTCAGTGGCAATACCTCTGATGAAGTTTTCAAACATAACTTCAAATAGTAATTTAAAGGAGAACTTTTCAGGAGGAAAGAATAATGGATTATGCAAGTCAATCAGTCTGCTTATATACAATCGTGAAAGCAGTTCAATACTGAGATCGTTTCGGTACATACCCTGCGAGATTCCCTTTTGAATATTGATTCCGATCTTTTCAAAAATAAAGTTGATTCTTGATTCTATATGTTGCTGATAGATCTCGGGGTAAAGTGATTGTAACTCAAGGGTAACAGAAGGTGATATTTCATTAAACCTGTTGCTAACTTCGCTGCTAACGGTTAGGAGGATGTCAATTGCATTGATGCCGTCGAAATTATACTTTTCAAAGATTGAGGTAAAAGTCTTTCTTTCAAACTCCAATACTTTTTCTACAAGTACATGTTCTGTAGGAGCAAACCTCTTTAATACTTCTATATCGATTGATAAACTGCGGCAAATATTATCAAAAGTAAGATTCCTGATTCCATTCTTTATCGATAAATCTCTTACTTCTAATAATATACGGTGGTCATCCATTTAGCTAAATCGAATTATTTTGATTACTGAAACAGTCGGCAAAAATACGAAAAAACTTTATTGCCTGATGTCGTTACAGATTATTTATGGGGTATAAATCACTTTCTTAGTAGTAATGTTGCCATCAACAGTCAGAATAAAGTAATATACCCCGGGTTTCAGGCTATATCCTTCCGCTTCAATCATTCTTGAATACTTGCCTGGTAACATCATCCGGTTGTTGACAAGAGAAATAACCATCCTTCCCGTAATATCATTTACTGATAATGAAACGTTTGCAGGATAATGCAGTTTGAATGAGAATGCTGTATTATGGGTAAAGGGATTTGGTGATACCTGTGCATCAGCAAAGGGCACCATGGATTCCGTTTCTGCTTTGATAATCAAAGGGTCAACAATTGCTGTCAGTATACTCATCTGACCATTATGCAGCCTGGTCCAGATAGGCCGTACCACATCATTTACCGCTGAAATATTATTGTAATCACCAAAAAAATGGCCGGTGTCGGGAATAAACGGTTCTTCACTAACCTTGAAGTTCGTGAAGGTCTCACCGCCATCATCTGAAACAGCCATATACACATCGGTTCTCAAATCCGGGTAATTCCTTCTATCGTAGAACACAAACCATAATTTCCCGGTTATCTGATCAACGGTCATCCAAGGGGATACCTGGTGTTTGCCTGATTCATCATCATTCACTCTAACCGGAGCACTCCAGGTATCCCCTCCATCGGTTGATTTTACCAACCAAACATCAGTATTTGATGGGCCATTACGCTGGTCAGTAAAATTGATATAGATAGTTCCTCTGTTTGGTCCATTGCTTCGGTCACAGTCGGTTACCGGCATACCGTTGCATCTTCCAATGCCGGGAATTGCCTGATCCCAACCACCGGCATGTTCGTCAATGAAAATGTCATTTTCCAGCCATGTGATGCCGCCATCCAAAGAGCGGTCAAATACGATGCCTGCAGGCCCTGACCATGATGAATAGATCTGACCATCAGGTCCTACTGTTGGAACAGCACCTTCAACGGTATTATCTTCATCAATGCAATCACCCGCAACCTTGCTTAGTCGTACAGGTTCACTCCAGGTTTCACCCTGATCGGTCGATTTGGAAAATCGAATTATTGAACTGTCGTTCGGATTTTCACTTCCATAAACATCAAATTGTGTCCATGTTACATAGATTTCATTGTTATCCGGATTAACGACCGCCCATTCCTTATCCTGCTGTTTGCCTGGTACATGACCAATACCGGCACCCGGTGTCCAGGTGTTTCCAAAATCATCAGTACGCTGGCATACTATCCTGTCAATCCATTCTTCACCGGGGACAACACTCAAATGGAAGAAATAGAAGTTTCCTAGTGTGTCAACAATAATGCAGGGATCACCCCAAACACCCAGGGGTGATGATAGATTGCCAAATTCCCATGTATTGCCTCCATCAGTTGAGGTGTGATAATAGGAGATATTGTTGGCCGCCATGATCCTATCAGGATTTTTCGGATCTATCATTATAGATGGCTCATTGGGCAAATTGCTCGTAGTAATGGTAATGTTTGGATGCTGCGCATAAACAACAGACGTCATTATTACGAGTAAGATGAACAGGGAATAGTGTATACGCATGACCGTAAGAATAAATAGATACTCAAAGGTAATTCTTTTTATTTTTATGACCTTCAATAGCTATATAAAGATAACAACTCTCTTATGAGAAAGATTGAATTGCACTGGCAAATACTGACTGCACTGGCCCTAGGTGTTTTGGCCGGCATTTTCGCAACCCCATGGGTGTCTTATATTACATGGATAGGTGACCTTTTCCTGTTATTATTGAAAATGGTCATCATTCCCCTTATTGTAAGTTCCATCATTACCGGTGTTGCTGGCATTGGCAGTTCTTCAGGCATAGGAAGACTCGGCTTCAAGACAATCACTTTTTATATCAGTACTAGTCTGATGGCTATTCTGATAGGATTATTCCTGGTAAATACATTGCAACCGGGCATCGGAGTGGATTTCTCATTTGCCCATAAAGTCAAATCACTGCCGGTAGCCGATCAATCTTTAGGTCAGCTCTTGTTGAACAGCATTCCTGAGAACATCTTCAAAAGCCTTGGTCAGGGTGATATGCTTTCAATAATTATCTTCACAATGATATTTGGTTACTTTACAAATATGGTTGAACATAAGTATAGGCAGCCAATCATCAATTTCTTTGGAGCAGTGGCTGAAGTGATGATGAAGATTACCATGGCAGTAATCAAGCTCACACCTATTGGTGTCTTTGCCATAATGGCAACAGTAATATCAAAGTATGCTTCTGATGCTGATGGGTTGCTGCGGTTGGCCTCAGGTATGGGTATTTACATGCTTTGTGTCATAGGTGGGCTTTCAATACATTTGTTTATAGTGCTGCACGGCATCCTGTATTC
>CALCQV010000064.1 GCA_937894795.1 uncultured Bacteroidales bacterium | reverse complement strand
TCATTTAATGCTACCGAGACCGAAAAGAATCTTGCTGTCGACTATTTTAAACACCGCAAAGTATCATATAATGCGGTACAGACATTCATTGAGTCACTTCGCGTAACTCCTTATGGACAAAGTTGATAAATTGGTTGCTGTTGCCAATGGCAAGCTTCTTCTAACAGGTGAATATCTGGTGATGGATGGTGCTACAGCCTTGGCATTGCCTTTAAATCTGGGGCAAACGCTAAGTATTGAACCTTCTGACGATGTATATCTTACCTGGAAGGCCTTTGATGTTAACGGTATCTGGTTTGAAGGGTGCTATTCCGTACCTGAATTCAGCCTTGTAAGTTCTACTAACCGCCTTATAGGGGAGACCCTACAGCATATACTTGTTACGGCTGCAACACTGAATCCGCACCACCGGGTAACTCAGGGAATGTTTATTAAAACCTGTCTTAATTTTAACAGGCTTTTGGGGCTGGGTAGCAGTTCCACCCTCATTGCCTTGATTGCCGATTTATTTGATACTGATAAGTATAAACTGCATGCCCGTGTTTCAACCGGATCAGGTTATGATGTTGCATGCACTGCAGTTGATTACCCTATATTTTATACGCGCAAATCAAAGGAGGAGGCTCTTGTTGAGCCTGCCAACTTTAATCCTGCTTTTGCTCATAATCTCTATTTTGCATATCTGGGCAACAAACAAGATACAAACAGTGAGATCGTAAGATATCAGAATATAGAAAAAGGCAGCTTAATGAATCAGGTTGCTGCAATCACAGAAATTTCAAGAGAGTTGTCAGTAATTCAGGATTTAACTACTTTTACATCGTTGATCGAAGAGCATGAGAAGATAATGAGTACTGTTCTGAACAGGAATAGTATCAGGCAGCATAAATTTAGTGATTTCAATGGGTGTGTCAAATCACTGGGTGCATGGGGAGGTGACTTTGTTCTTGCTGCTTCAGCAATGGATGAAACGGCTGTATTTAATTATTTTGCTAAAAATAATATCACTACCATCTTTCGTTTTAAAGACCTGGTTTTAAATAACAAAGTCATCAATAACCATGACACTATCATCAAATTTTAAAGACCTGTTGTCGGAAGGTGTACGCACTTGCTGGAGAAGTCCTGCAAACATTGCATTAATAAAGTATTGGGGAAAGAAAGGCCATCAATTACCCGCCAATCCTTCATTAAGTTTTGCATTAACTGAAGCATACACAATCACCAGGGTTGAAGCAAAATTAAATGCTGCCGGTGATGGCCCTCGGGTTTCGTTTACCTTTGAAGGAGAGAGAAATCAACCATTTGCACTCAAAATTGAAGAATTCCTGAAAGAACTGTTGCCTCATCTTGATTACCTGCCTTATGTGTCTTTAACCATTGAGAGTGGCAACAGCTTCCCGCACTCCGCTGGCATAGCTTCTTCTGCATCAGCAATGAGTGCACTGGCATTAACATTGATCTGCATAGAGCAGCAACTCCTTGACATCAGGATGGATGATGAAACATTTTACAGGAAAGCATCAAACATTGCCCGTTTAGGTTCAGGCAGTGCATGCCGGTCAGTTTACGGGGGTTATACTGTTTGGGGCAAGCATCCTGATATAGCAGAGTCATCTGATAATTATGCCGTGCCAATAGATTTCACTCCCGGTAATCTATTTGAAAATATTAAAGATACCATCCTGCTGGTTGATCAGGAACCCAAAAAGGTATCCAGCAGGGCCGGACAGCAATTGATGAACTATCATCCTTTTGCCAAAGCCCGCTTTGAACAGGCAGTAACAAATCTGTCAAAGTTAAAGAAGAGCCTTATTGAGAATGACTGGGATACATTTGCTTCAGTAACTGAAAATGAAGCCCTTTCATTGCATGCTATGATGATGACTTCATCACCCGGATATATTTTAATGCGACCTAATACTTTAAACATTGTTGAACATATTGATAAAAAGCGTAAACAAAACCATATAAAAGTTTGTTATACGCTGGATGCCGGTCCAAACATACATTTATTATATCCTGAAGAGGAGACTGAGAAGGCATTACAGTTGATTGCAGAGTTGAAGCAGTACTGCTCAGGAGGGATGATGATACATGATAAAATTGGCTCCGGCCCTGAAAATAAGCATTGTAAATAAACATGAAAAAACGAACCGGCATCTTTTATGCCAAAATACTCTTGTTTGGTGAATATAGTATTCTTTGTGATTCTATGGGATTGACTATCCCATATACACATTTCAAAGGAGAATTAAGCTTCATCAATGAGGATAAATATACAGATATTGATTTTGCTACAAGTTCCAATAAATTGCTCAGGGAGTATTCCGGTTACATAAGTGATCTGAAACAGAAAGGAACTTTGAAGTGCGATTTTGATGTTGATGCCTTTGTCGCCGATATAGACAAAAGTCTCTATTTTGAGTCGAGTATTCCCCAGGGATATGGTATAGGAAGTTCAGGAGCGCTGGTTGCGGCTCTATATGAGAAGTATGTGCCTACGGCACCTTCCAGAAATGATAAGCTTGCCAGCGCTGAGATGCAGAAGCTAAAGGAAGAACTGGCCCAGCTTGAATCATATTTTCATGGTACCAGCTCAGGTATGGATCCTTTGAACTGCTATCTCAAGCATCCGCTGTTAATCCACAATAAGAAGGATATCAGCATGGTGGGTATTCCACGGTATAAGCACGATCAGAAGGGCGCCATTTTTCTTATCAATACCGGCAAACCGGGAAGAACCAATGGTTTGGTAAATACATTCCTCGACAGGTGTAAAATTGATGATTATATGTCACGTGTTCGTGAAGAGATGATTCCTCTTAATGATCAGTGTATAAAGAGCCTGATAAAGGGTGAAACCAAACGGTTTTTCCATACACTCTTCTCGCTTTCTGCTTTCCTGTATGAGAATCTGGAGCCCATGATTCCTGAAGCTTTTAAGAAGGTGTGGCGTCATGGTTTGGAATCACAGTCTTACTATCTTAAATTGTGCGGTTCAGGTGGGGGTGGATTCCTGCTTGGCTTCACTGAGGATTTTGAGAAGGCAAAAAAGGATCTGCGTAAACTGGATGTTGACATTATACCGGTTTACAGGAATCTTTCGAATATATAGTGACTTGTGCGCAGTGGGCTGATATTATTTTGGCCGCATGAGTGCAATTACCAGTCGATCAGACCTACATAGATTATAAAATCCCATCTAAATCATAAAATTGTCAGAACAATATTTAGGTTTATGGGGTTTATTTTTTATATCAGGCTTATCAGCACTACGATTATTCTTGTTAATTTCTAAAATAAATCTAATCATAAGCAGCAATGGAAAATTATACATTGGGAGGCCAGATTGTAGATGTAGTAGCGGGACGGGTATATCCGGGAATTATTGAAGTTCAGGGAGGAACCATTATCTCGGTAACTGAAGATCCCGGAGTAATGGGGCCGCTCATAATACCCGGACTTATAGATGCGCACATACATATTGAGAGTTCCATGCTTGTTCCATCAGAGTTTGCGCGATTGGCAGTGTTGCATGGCACAACGGCTGTTGTAGCCGATCCTCATGAAATAGCCAATGTGCTGGGAATGGAGGGTGTGCGTTTTATGATTGATAACGGGGCAAAGGTGCCCTTTAAGTTCTATTTCGGGGCGCCATCCTGTGTGCCGGCCACTCCATTTGAATCGGCCGGTGCAGTGTTGGGGCCTGCGGAGGTTGATCAGTTGCTTTCATGGCCTGAAATCAATTTCTTGTCTGAAATGATGAATTTCCCCGGAGTCTTGAATGATGACGCCGGTGTGATGGCAAAAATTACTGCTGCTAAAAAACGGAATAAGCCGGTTGACGGGCATGCTCCTGCATTGATGGGAGAGCAGGCAGCCAGGTATGCAAAGGCCGGCATTACCACTGATCACGAGTGCTTTACAATAGAAGAAGCTATCGATAAAATTGAATCAGGAATGAAAATTCTTATCAGGGAAGGTAGTGCAGCTAAGAATTTCGATGAATTAATCGGATTAATCAGTGATTACCCTGATATGATTATGTTCTGCTCTGACGATAAGCATCCTGACGATCTGATAGAAGGACATATCAATCTGCTCATAAAGCGGGCAGTGGATGCCGGACATAATTTTATGGATGTAATCAGAGCCTGTACGCTTAATCCGGTACGACACTACAACCTTCAATCGGGACTGTTGCAGGCAGGTGATCAGGCAGATTTTATACTTGTTGATAATGTGGAGGAGTTTAATATTCTTGAAACATATATCTTAGGCAAGCGCGTTGCCAGGTCAGGTGAATCGCTGATTGAGCAGGTTCCTGTTGAAGCAATTAATAATTTTAATCCGTTGATGCCTGTTGCTGATGATCTGCGCGTGGAGGCTACGGGGAAGACGCTAAAGGTGATTCAGGCGTATAACGGACAGCTTGTAACATCAGCTGTAGAGGTTGAGCCTACGGTTCGTGATAACTATGTGGTAAGTGATACGGACAGGGATATTTTAAAACTGGTTGTACTTAACCGCTACAGGCCCCAAAAGCCGGCAATTGCTTTTATAAAGGGATTTAATCTTAAAAATGGAGCGATAGCCTCTACGGTTGCACACGACAGTCATAACATTATCGCTGTAGGCACAGATGATGATTCTATTATCCATTCCATCCAAAATGTAATAAAAAATAAAGGCGGTATATCTTTATATACTATAGATGAAAATAATTCACTATCTTTGCCCATTGCAGGGCTGATGTCATCCGACAACGGATATGTGATAGCGGAGAAGTATAAAAAGATAAACGGGGATGTGCAGAAAGCAGGATCAACGCTTGATGCGCCTTTTATGACTCTCTCCTTTATGTCACTGTTGGTTATTCCGGAGTTAAAATTAGGTGACAAAGGACTGTTTGACGTTGCAACATTTTCGTTTACTAAATCGTTATATTAACATTAAATAGTGACGTTACATATAATTTATTTGTAACTTCGCACAAAACTAAAACCCTAAGCACCATGGCAAAAGAAATAGTGTTAGACATTGTAAAACTCGAAGCAGCTGCAAGTAAATTGAGAGCTATTGCTCACCCAATGAGAATTGCTATCATTGACTTATTGAACGAAAAAAAGAAACTCAGTGTTACTGAAATCTATGAATATCTTAAAATAGAGCAGGCTGCAGCTTCTCACCACCTTAATATTCTGAAAAGTAAAGGTGTTTTACTCTCAAAAAGAGAAGGTAAACAAATTCATTATGCTGTTAAAGCATCTTCTTTAACAGAGATCGTACAGTGTATTGACAAGTGTAACGGATAATACTTCATTGTAATTTATCCTTTGCCTGTTTAATCATTGCATGATTAAATAAAGCATTAATTCTGAACCCGGGAATGGTCAATTTCCGGGTTCAGGTATTTGCCATTGTTCTTCCAATGTCCAATTTGCCCTAAGTTCTATTTCCTGAGGATAGTATAATACCCGCTCAGGATATCTGCCTGCCAGATATTTTCCCGTATCCCAATATCCATTCCCATTCCTGTCATCAATTGCCCTCACCCTATACTTCCCAGGCTCAATATATTTAAACTCCAGCAACTTATCCTCGCTGATGGTATACTGTTCCAAGATTTTATCCTTGCTGTCAAGAAGTTGAATTATATATTGATTGGTAGTAGGGAGGTCAACATTGAGCTTCAAATTTGCACTCTCTTCCTCTTTGATGCCATAAAAAGAAAAGTGTAAACTGTCGTTCTTGGTTCCCATTATTCCTATAAAAGTGCTGTCAGGCAAGGTTAGTGAATATTGTAAACCCTCTTTCCATGGGTAGTTAATTACCAACTGTTTCCTGATGGTATCAGTGAATGAGTAATTGACATTGGGAATTATTATACTGTCATGCTTTAGAATCATGTTTTCTGTTGCCGCTGAAGTGAGCGGATCGGCAAAAGTCAAGCGCAAGGGAGTGCCGGGTTTTAACCTGTTCATGGCAATATTAGTAGTTATCAGCAAGGCTGGCTTTTTAACCGCTTCATTTTTCTTTATGGCTTTTGCCCGCGGTTTAACTGACATCTCAATGGTATCAAGCACACTACCCTTATCTGATACTTCCAGTCTTATGCTATCGTGCATATAACCGGGCAGCCACATGGTGATGGTATCATTTAACCGGTTCTTTACCATAACCGGCTTTTTATCATATAGGTCATCAAGAATCCTGAACCTCGGGTCAAGTGCCGGGAACTTAAAGTGAAAGCCCAATACATTTTCCCTGAGCAGTGGAACCCTTACCAGACTTTGTACGGAATCGACTTCCTTAAAGTGAAACAGTTTGATGTATTTTACTCTCCCGGCTGCAATAAGTGTTGAGTCAGGCAAAGCGGGTGATGCTTCCTGTAATAATCCACCTGTAGCTATGGTATCGGTAATTACAATGGAATCATTGCCTAAATTGGTAACAACCACATTCTCTTCTGTAATGGTTGTGTCAGATTCAGTTTTTTTGTCTCCACCAATTTTCAATGATCCTGCTTTCCTTGATTCTTCCCAGGGTGTTATCAATGAGTCAATAAAGGCAATTTCTTCCGTGGGCATATCATAAATGTAGTTGGCATTTATGTCGGTGAGTGCAAATATCTTATATGGGCGGTTCCTAAGGTTTGTGAGCTGAAATTCACCCATATCATTGGTGCGTGCAATATAGTATGGGATCTGTTTATATGGAATGGAGTCATAAATAGTATCATAAAGCATGACATAGGCAGCCTTAACGGGGGCAAGACTGAATGCGTTTATCAGTTTCCCTTCAATTTGCATTGAATCAAGTACATTTCCTGTGGAGAAGGTGAATTTATATCCTGGTATGCTGTTTCCTTCGGTGATATCCACAATTGCATCGCCGAAAAAAATATTGTAGGTAGTTTCGCTGCGCCAGGGATCCTTGAATTCAGCCACAAGACCCTTTCCCTTGGTTTTGAATACCGGGGTCTCCTTTACCGGCGGAGATATTATAAGCTGTTGTCCTATGTCCTTTAACTTTACGTATTCATCAAAGTAGAGAATGATCTCCTGATCTGTATAATTGGTTGATTGTAAAGGTGGTGAGGTCCTGAGTATCACAGGTGGAGTTACGTCTTTTGGCCCTCCTGTCGGTGCAACAGGATTGGCGCATGATGCCAGTAGAATAATCAGGAAGCCTATATAGGCTGTATGTTTTCTAAAAAAAAACGGGAAATGAATCATCGACTATATTTTAAATGCAAAGATGCTAATTTTATAACTTCATTGGAATACAATAAATTGTCACGATTGTTTACTTTTATGACATAATCAATGTTTTAGTTGTTATTATTGAAAAACTGAGTTAGATGAAATATGCGGTACTCTTGCTTGCCATTTTGTGGCTTAACCTTGTTGGGGCTTTTGCTCAAAATACAACTTCAACCAATCAAATTCCGTCGTATTGCGAGCGGCCAGAAGGCCATTGGCACATCACGACCCTCAACTATCGAAATGATATACCCTTAATTGAACCGTCAATGCTCAGGGTAATGCCGGTTCCCGGTGAAGGAGCCGACTATTGTTCCTTCTCAAAACGACAAACAACCCTACTGCAGCCACAAAATAACAGGGAAGCTTCAGGCTATGATGTGAAGTATCTGAGAATGGAGCTTAACATCGACCCAGCTGTTCTCTATCTCTCTGGGTTCGTGAAAACGCAGTTTGAGGCAGAGTTTGATATTACGTCAGTAGAAATGGAACTCTCCACCGATTTTACCATTGATTCCATAATATACCAGGGTGTTCCCCTGTCATTTGAACATGAAAGCCCATGGATGCTTACGGTTCATTTCCCTGCTGTACTTCAGGCAGGCACATTGGCTGAAATTGAAATATTTTATCGTGGTATTCCATCCACTGCTCAGGGATTTGGCTCCGTAGGCATGAAAGAACATGCAGGTGTACCTGCCTTCTGGACGTTATCAGAACCCTATGGTGCACGCGACTGGTGGCCCGGGAAAAATGATTTGACTGATAAAATTGATTCAGTTGATATTTTTGTTCATTCTCCTGAAGCTTATCGAACAGCCTCCAACGGACTGCTGATGAGTGATGTGGTGGCCGATGGCACACGTACCAATCACTGGAAGCATAAATATCCCATAGTACCCTATTTAATAGCTGTTGCCGTCACCAACTACTCCGTTTATACCGACACTGCCTGGTCCTTGGGCAAGATGGTGCCCGTAATCAATTATGTCTATCCGGAAACCTTATTGGAATCCCAGCAGGATACAAAAGCAACGGTGCCATTGATTGACCTGTATAGTAACCTATTCATGCAGTATCCATTTGCAGAAGAGAAGTATGGCCATGCCATGTTTGGTTGGGGTGGGGGTATGGAGCATCAAACCATGTCATTTATGGGGCGTCTGGATTTTGAGATCATAGCCCATGAACTGGCCCACCAGTGGTTTGGCGATATGGTAACTACAAACTCCTGGCATGATATATGGCTTAATGAAGGGTTTGCTACCTATCTCTCCGGCTTATCCTATGAGCATATGTTTGATGGCTACTATTGGCCCATCTGGAAGGGGATCAATCTGGAAAAAGTAGTGAGGTGGCCCGATGGATCGGTTTATGTGTCCGACACCATGAATATAAGCAGGATTTTTGATTCCCGGTTATCCTATAGCAAGGGTGCGCTGGTATTGCATTCTCTGAGGTGGGTTGTCGGCGATGATGCTTTCTTTGAAGGTTGCTACAATTATCTGAATGATCCCGTTGCGCAGTATGGATTTGCATCTACGCAAATGCTTCGGGAGCACATGGAGGCTGTTAGTGGGTTGAACTTGGAAGAGTTCTTTGCCGACTGGTATTATGGGGAAGGACATCCATCCTATGTTCTGAACCTCACCTCGCAGGAAGATCAGTCGTACCATGCCGTGCTGTCGCAGAGTACCTCCCACTCTTCGGTCGACTTTTTTGAGATGCCTGTGCCCGTGCTGCTTTCAGGGGCAGTCAAGGATACACTGTTTGTATTGGATCATCAGAGTAATAACCAAGTATTTGAGATCAATCCAGGATTTGCCGTTCAGTCAATAACCATAGATCCCGATCAATGGCTCATTTCTGCCAACAATCAGGTGTTGCTTGATTCAGCCGAACCGCTGAAGTACCCAACCATGAATATATATCCCAATCCGGCAACCGATCAAATCATGGTTAGTGTCCTCAACACGACAGGTGATCTGATCATCTGTGATATCAACGGACGCGTTGTTCTTACTATGGAGGACTATGGTAATTATCAGTGGATTGATATAAGCAGACTGGAAGAGGGAGTTTATTTATTACGCTTTACCGGTAAGGATTTCAAAGCAGAGACTCCCTTCATTAAATTATGAGATTGAGTATTAGATACAGGAAGTAATTCGGGCATTATCAACCCTCATTCTCTTAATTGGGAGCAAGTCCATCTTTGAGGTTAATGTTAATAAACGGTTTGGTGATATCAAACCAACCTATTTGTCGATTCTAATAACAGCCTTGGGCATTTCACACTTATACTTTGCACATTCAAAATATGCGTATTGTCCAATTCAATTAGGCAACTTGGTTAATTCAAGTAGACGCTTTGGTAGAATCAACTGTCCAACTATTAAACGATTGCCTCAAATTTGTATCCCTTTTTGGCAAAATGTTCCAACATGCGTGGCAGCGCATAAAACATCCGTTCTGATGCTTTGATACTATCGTGGAATACTATGATGCTTCCATCGCCGGTATGTTTGATGGCGTTTTCCAGCACCTGTTCCTTGGTGAGTTGGTGGTTATAATCGCCGGTGAGGGCCGACCACATGATAATGCGGTACTTCGTTCTCAAATACCTAACCTGTGATCGGCTGATTCTGCCATAGGGCGGACGGAAGAGCTTGGTATCAATATATTCGGCGCATTTCTCTATATCACTGTAGTAGGTGGCATCATTCGTCTTTATTCCTTTCAGGTGACTGAAAGTGTGGATACCGGTAGCATGACCTGCTCTGAGCACCATCTCATAAACATCGGGGTGCTTTCGTACATTATCACCCACACAAAAGAAGGTTGCTTTGGCATGGTATTGTTTGAGTATCTCCAGCACTGCAGGCGTGATTTCAGGCACCGGACCATCATCAAACGTAAGGTAGATGGTGGGAGTTGCTTTACCTGCCTTGTCAGCCTTTTCACCCAAAGCATCTGCCTCTACCGACTCACTATGGATGGTTTTCTTAATCCGCCAGGTTAGACCTCGTGGCAGGAATAAACGGACAATTTTTGGTACAACGGTAAAGTGCATACAGTTATTAAGTATTTACTGCTGATAAAGTTTCAGATCGACCAACCCGCAACTGCCGGACTGTTGCATTGGCCCTTGTCAGAAACCTGCTTCCTCGTATCGTTCAAATTGTTTGTCAAGTTCCAGCGTTGCTTTTTCTTTCAGTCCACGATCATTATATTCAGTGGCCATGCTTGTAATTCCATTGATAACCATGAGACTTTGGCGGATGTCCTGTTCAATTGCCTTCAATCTGTGTTCAGGAAACCTGAAATAGTAATTCAGGTCGGCCGAATACAATTCCAGCAATTTGTTGAGCAGGGCAATTCCCTTGTCCTTTGCTCCGGCAGCAAGGTAGCTTTCAGCAATTTGCAACAGGTAGTAATTATAGGCAAGGGACTCATGCGGCATGGTTGCAAGGCATTTATCGCAAACCGCAATCGCCTCTTTATTTTTGCCCTCTTTTACAAGTTGTTTGGCCAGTCGCCCGAACATTGTACGAAGGTTATTCATTACTCTGGTGTTGGTCTCGTCCAGATACACGGAAGGATCTTCCATATTGCCGTACCTGTATACGTTCATCAACTTATCGTACAACACCTCTGAATTGATATACCCTTCAAAGTTCTCTTCCACCGTACTCTTAACAGGCACCAGCCTCAGGGCAAAACCTTCATTCCGAAGGTACGGATTGAGGCCAAGATATGACTCCGGACTTGCCGTAGATGAAAAATAAACCGGACGTTTCCAGTTGTTATGTGCAAGAATGTCGAGTAAAATAATTTGACTTTTTGTAATAGCCCTGTCCTTTATGGACCATTGAAGCATACTCAACAGACTGTCAGCCTCCTCAGGTCTTACGGTACCATTGCTCATTACTAGTGCTGAATCTACCGGTATGGCAAACTCAGAAGCAGGTATAACATCCACCGGCCCCATGGTACTTTCAAGTCTTAATGCTTCAGGCTGTTTGCGCATCACGTCAAACAACTCAGTCAGTGAAATGGCTCCCTGTATTCTTTCATCGGGGGCAATATAGATCACATCAAAGGTGCCGCTCTTGAACTGATCATACTCCAGACTGATAGGCAATGGATCAGAATCGTATACTTTTCGCTTCATCTGCCCTACGTACCAGTCACTGTTCAGCAGACTGAGGTTTACTACACGAACATCCGTGCGTATTCCCTCCACCTCCTGCACATACCACAGTGGGAAGGTGTCGTTATCGGCCATAGTGAAGAGTATGGCATCCTTTTCGCATGATTCCAGGTAATTGCGGGCAATATCCCGGGCAGTATACCTTCCTGAACGGTCGTGGTCATTCCAATTCTGCGCAGCCATAATTGTAGGCACTACCAGGCAAATGACCGTGGCAATGATACCTGCCTGTTTTATTTTCAGGTACTTATTGATCAGTGCACTCAAACTCAATACCCCCAATCCGATCCAGATGGTAAAGGCATAGAAGGAGGCGGCATACGCGTAATCCCTTTCACGGGGCTGCGGCGCATACTGGTTGAGGTAAACAACAATAGCGAGGCCGGTCATGATAAACAGAAGTGTTACCACCAATGAGTCCTTCGGACGGTGGTTTACATGAAAAATCAACCCGATCAAACCAAGCAACAGGGGCAGCATGAAGTATACATTGTGCGCTTTACTGTGCAAACTCTCAGGCAGGTTATCCTGTGGACCGAGTCTCCATTCATCCATAAACTTTATGCCGCTTATCCAGTTGCCGTTCAGGTCATCACCAAAGCTCTGCCGGTCATTCTGCCTTCCGGCAAAGTTCCACATGAAATACCTTACATACATGTGCTGTATCTGGTAATCATAGAAGAAGCGGAGGTTTTCGCCAAAGGTAGGCTTCATGATTGTCTGGTTCTTGCCATCGGCCCCAGTTTTATTCACGGCAGTGCCTTTGATCTTACCCCATCGTTTATAAAAGTAGCTGTGTGAGTTCTCCGACGAACTCCACATGCGGGGGAAAACAGTCATGAACTCTTTATCATATACAGGCTCATAATCCTTGCGCTCATTGATAATCTCATATTTTCCGGATCTGGTATCCTTATGATAAACCGGATTCCCATCTTCGTAATCAACTACCGGGGCATTGTAATAGGGTCCATAGAGAAGTGGCCAGTCGCCATATTGCTCCCTGTTGAGGTAGGAGAGCAGGCTTATGGCGTTGGTAGGTTCATTCTCATTGATGGGCGTGTTTGCTTCCGCACGAATCACCAGCATAAAGAAGCTGGAATAGCCAATGAGGATAAAAGTAAACGACAATGCTATGGTATTCCAAAGCACTTTGGCCTTTTGCCGTGTGTATCTCAATGCCCATATCAGGATTGAAACGAGCAGCAGGAAGTAGATGACGGTGCCTGTATTGAATGGCATTCCCAGACTGTTTACAAAGAACAGCTCGAACCAGCCGGCCAGCTTGACAATCCAGGGAATGATGAAATTCATGACCAGAGCCAGTACTACAATCGATATGGCAAGTGCCAATGTGGTCCCTTTGACCGTAGGCTTATACTTCTTGTAGTAAATCACCAGCGCAACGGCAGGAATAGTGAGAAGGTTCAGCAGGTGAACACCAATACTCAACCCTATCATAAAAGCAATGAGGATGATCCATCTAATAGAGTGGTCACTGTCGTGATTACCGGTCAGCCCGGATTTATTGCTGTCAGAATTCTGCCTGCCCGGCGTATTACCGGTTATTGCATTGTCCTTGTATCCCACTGTTTCACTCTCCCATTTCAGGATAGCCCAGAAAACGAATGCCGTGAAAAAGGAGGACATGGCATAAACTTCTCCTTCAACGGCCGAAAACCAGAACGAATCAGAGAAGGTATAGGCCAATGCACCAACCAATCCGCTGCCGATGATGGCAGTGGTGGGGTTGGGAAATTTATCCGGAAAGCTTTTAACGATCTTGCCGGCCAGATGAGTAATGGTCCAGAAAAGAAAAAGTATGGTGAAGGCGCTGCTCAGCGCCGACATGGTATTTACCATTCGGGCCACCAGCATTTCATTGCCAAAGGCAAAAAGACTGAAGAACCTGCCCAACATCTGGAACAGAGGTGCTCCCGGCGGATGTCCAACCTGTAACCCCGAGGCTGTGGCAATATATTCACCACAATCCCAGAAACTGGTTGTTGGTTCAGAGGTAATGATATACACTATTGCGGCAATGGCGAAAACCAGCCATCCCGTCAGGTTATTGATGTGTTTGTAATTCATATCTGATGAATTCCGGGTGCTTCTTACAGGGCGCGAAGTTAAATATTTTAAAGCTATGGTCCTGATTATTTTATGTGTTGAAAGCTTGTAAATGATACCCGTGTGCAGCATGAGCGTTTATTCACTATTTTTGCATATTCCAATTGAACACAGTAAATAAATCATAGAAAACATGAAAAAACTTGTATTGTTGAGGCATGGCGAAAGCACCTGGAACAAGGAAAATCGTTTTACCGGATGGACGGATGTGGATCTTTCTGAACGTGGAATCAATGAAGCTAAGGAAGCCGGTAAAGTATTGAAGGAAAATGGTTTCCACTTTGATGTTGCTTATACATCTTTCCTTAAACGGGCCATCAAAACCTTGAATATAGCACTGGAAGAGATGGACCAGATGTGGATTCCCGTCAAGAAGAGCTGGCGATTGAATGAGAAGCATTACGGCAATCTGCAGGGACTGAACAAATCAGAAACGGCCGAAAAATATGGCGAAGAGCAAGTGCTTGTTTGGCGCCGCAGCTATGATGTTCCCCCGGTACCCCTGGCAGAAAATGATGAACGCAGTCCACGTCTCGATCCCCGTTACAAGAATGAAAAGCCTGAACTGATACCGTTGACTGAATCACTCAAGGAAACTGTGGAGCGCATGATACCCTACTGGGAAAGTGACATACGCGAATCGCTCAAAAAATACGACGAAGTATTGGTTGCAGCACATGGCAACAGTCTGAGAGCTGTGATTAAGTATCTCAAGAATATAAGTGAAAAGGATATAGTTTCCTTGAATCTGCCTACCGGAATACCTTATGTATTTGAATTTGACGATCAGTTGAATCTGACCAAGGATTATTTCCTGGGCGATCCTGAAGTAATTAAGAAGTTGATGGAAGAAGTTGCCAACCAAGGTAAGAGCAAAAAATAAGCTTCACGAGAGTAAGAAATTTGAATTAATAGCATTGGAAATAAGCATGAATAGAGATTGGGTCATATCTGATATCCACGGATGCCTTAACACGCTCAGGTCGCTGATAGAAACACTGGTAATACCAACCAGACAGGATACCCTCTATTTTGTCGGTGATTACATTGACCGCGGACCTGATTCAAAAGGAGTGATGGATTATGTGATGGATCTCCAGGCGCAGGGCTTTTCAGTTGTTGCACTTAAGGGTAACCATGAGGACTTCATGGTAAAAGCCTTTGAGGAAGAGAAACAGCTGAAAAGCTTCCTGTTCTTTAAACGTGCCAGCGTAACAAAGCAGCTCTGGATGAAACACGGGGGACGTGAAGCCTTAAAAAGTTTCAAGGTCAACACTATTACTGAGATCCCTGAAGTATATATCGACTGGATCAACCAGCGCCCCCTCTATCATGAGTTGGACAAGTTTCTTATTGTCCATGCAGGCCTCAACTTCGAACTTGATGATCCACTGGAAGACGAGCATGCCATGCTTTGGGTAAGAGATTACCATATTGAGCCTGCTAAAATAAACCACCGGAAACTGATACACGGACATGTACCCGTGAGTCTTGACTTTATTGACCTTACCATCAACTCAGGCAATTATTCCTTCATTGACATTGACAATGGATGCTATATGAACAACAAGTCGGGTTACGGTAACCTCATAGCGCTTGAACTCAATACCATGGAGCTCAAAGTACAGCCCAATGTAGATATGCAGTAATTGCTCCGGTCAGAAGACCCTGAAATAAAAACCCTGTACCCCAAATTCGTTTTCACTCACTTTCCAGTAATGCAGTTTGCCTGACTGTACGGATGAAGAACCTGACAAACTGAAGCCAAGTGCCCTGATCACATCTGTTTCATTGGCTACCAGCACCACGGTGAATGGTGTTTCCTCGGTTAGTCCGTCGCCTGAATTATAGATTGTTTCAATCAAACGGCCCATTTTGAACTCCATTTTTGCCGCTGTAGCGTTGTCATTAAGCATCCTGCAGGCATAACTGGCAGGGTCAAGCGTGCGTATATCAAAAGGTATTTGCTTCAATATACGGAGGGCAAGTGACCTGATCTTTCCAAAATCGGCTTCACCCGACTGCGCCTTGCTAAAAGCCAAATACAGACTGTCCCTCAGTGGGGTATCAGCCATAGGGTTGTAACCTGCCTTATGGGCAGATCCATAGTAGAGCTTGTGATAATCAGCCAGTGTGAGGGTGGTATCATTATCGGCAAAGCGCTGCATCAACCGGTCGTAAACCTGCGAATTCTTGCCTGCAATCTCTTTTTTAAGTTTTTTATGATCAGGTATGGAAAATTTTACCTGCTGTGCATTGGCTGCCTGGAATACAAGCATCATTAAAAGAATAAGCGATAGTGTTCTTTTCATTTGATTTTATTTAACCCGGTTAAGCATGATTATATTCCATTCATCGAAATCTTCGTATTGGCGGCTATTTTAAAGAACCGTTGCAGACAGAGCATCGTAAGCTCAGCATCCTCCAGCGCATTGTGCGTATCGCCTTCACGCTCCATGGCAAAAAAGGAGGAGATGGATTTAAGGCTCAATGATCTGGGAATGGTTAGTCCGTTGGCTTCCATCATTTTAAAAGTGAAGAAGGCAATGGTGTGCAGGTCAATCAGTTTGTTGCTGAAGGGCCATTCCATCTTTTCATCCTTATAGGCATATTTGAGGAAATTGATATCGTGTATCACACTTTGTCCGCAAATTATGATGTCGCGTAAATCTCCGCTCTGACGTTTCAGCAACTTACGAATCCAAAGTTCAAACTCTTCCAATACTTCATAGATCATAGGGGCTTCCTGCAGATCCTGGAGAGATAATCCATGGACTTTTTCGGCAGAAGCGGTGAAAGCCTCTTCATTTTCAGGGTATACATTGGATAAGTAAGTGCCCAATGGTGACCAGTTGTCGTTAAGAAGCACAGCACCCAGCTGTATAATTTCAT
>CALCQV010000063.1 GCA_937894795.1 uncultured Bacteroidales bacterium | reverse complement strand
TTTAATTATCGCATTAAAAGAAAAAGAGGCTATCCTTTTGAGACAGCCTCTTTTTTCATGTTCTATGCTATTCCCATTTCTTAACCTAACCAACAATAAATGGTAAAGACTTCTATATCGTAATGAAATCTAGGTTTCAGTCCGCGTATTTTAACTTTAGAACAGCTAAAATGAAGCCAATAAATGTAGTAGCCAATCCAACTGTTAAACTAAAAAACAGTGAAACTATTGAGAATAGTATTAAATACCAAAGTGGAAAAACTATTAGTGAGGAGCCGTATTTAAGGGTGCCCTTAAATTGTTGATCTTTTACATTTTTTGAGAAATAGTCTGCCAAAAGAAAAGGTGGAAAGTTTAATAAATAAGCGAACAAACTTAGTACTAATTTTATAGTACGGATAAATATGGAAGAATTTTTATTCACTAACCTTGATAAGGAATAGGGGATTTCACTTTTGCTTATTTCATGTGAAAACTGGTTCTTCAGCACCTTATAAGCATCTATATTATTATTGTAAAGATCTTTAAGTCGCTCTACCTCATTCCTTACAAGTTTATATCGCTCATATACTAATTCCGCTGATTTAGTATTGCGTCTGAATGTTATGTTGTTATTATTCCCTGCATTTGAAGAGTCTTCCTTGCTGGCTGAATTTGTAATTAAACTTTCAATTGCAGTATTTGCCAACAATTGAGAATAATCATAAATAAACTGATACTCTCCATCTATATCAACATTTATCATCAATGATTTGATAGATTCTGCCAAATCATCACGTAGTCTGGCTGTTGCTTTATTTGGATTCTCTTTATAAAGACTATAATAATAACTTACTTCCATCGGTTTGCCAAAAATTACTACCAGATCACTGCCCTGTCTTTTATAATCACTATAATCAATGCCTACAGGTACAATAAATAGTTCAGCGTTAAAACCAGCATTTGAAATAGTTTCAAATGCAATACGGCAAATTCCCTTTTTAAGTTTTGAAAGTTTTTTAATAGGAGTATGTGTCCCTTCCGGTAAAATCCCCAAGGAATTACCATCTGAAAGTAATGCAGCAGTCTTTTTAAAAACCTCTTTGTCTTTTTCAATTATATCAACTTCATCTCTAAGCCGGTATACAGGCATTATCTTAAGGAAATCCAGAACTTTGGCAACATATTTTTTCTTGAAAATATCTGCTCTTGCCAAAAAGTAAACCGGTTGATCAGCACAAAATAGAATAGCCAGGGGATCCATTAGTGCATTTTGGTGGTTGGATGCGAAAATGACAGGTTTCCCTACTGGTATGTTATTTTTTCCTTCCACATGAATAACAGAATAAAAAGATCTGAAACAAAAGCGGGCATATTTGTATAAAAGTTTATAACCTATGGATTGCTTCTGCCATACCCTGTTATTAACTGATCCTAAAGCTTCTATTCCGGGCATGTTATTCAAGACAATACTTTTTTAATTTGACAAATTTTCAACGCGTCTAAAACTTCCCCATAAAGAAGCTAAACCCAAACCTGAGATAATATGCCATAAGCCCCACCAAGCGGCAATAAATGCCATTCCTCCCATCTGTAAATCAGGAGGGAAAATTCGTGGATTAAAGAGAAGTGCAAGTCCTAATCCTGAATTCTGGATTCCGGTCTCAATTGAAATGGTTCTTTTATCGTTCCTGTCCAGTCCAAAGATTGAAGCAAAGCTATAACCGATTAACAATGCTAATCCATTATGAATTAGTACTATCAGAAAAATCCAATCAATATACTCAATGAAATAATTATAGTTATTTCTAAAGGCAAATACCAGGAACATTATAAAAAATAGCATAGAGAATCTACCTATTGGTTTCTTTATCTTCTCAGTAAGTTTAGGATATTTTTGAGAAAACAGAATACCTGCAGCAACCGGTATGCCCAGTAATATTATCACTGTTCTGAACATATCAACAGGATC
Source organism: uncultured Bacteroidales bacterium (assembly GCA_937894795.1). Lineage (GTDB taxonomy): Bacteria > Bacteroidota > Bacteroidia > Bacteroidales > Lentimicrobiaceae > Lentimicrobium. Next base: position 13,044 of record CALCQV010000063.1, on the reverse strand, counting down.
AATCTCAATGGGGCGTAATAAAGGAGATGTTGCAGAATACAAACCACCCCAGAATGCAAAGTTCAGGGGGGTGAATATCACAGCTAAAACAGTTCCCGCTGCTGTTAAGCTAATTGAAAGGGGAACATTGGCTCTTGCAACACTGGAAATAAAATTTGACACATTACCTCCCGGACAAGAAGCGACCAAGAGCATCCCAAATGCCACAGCAGGAGTTATATAAGAACCAAATGCTATTACAGCAATAAAGGTTATTGCTGGTAATACCAAAAACTGACTGGCTAATCCAACGATTACTTTTCTGGGATTAAGAAGGATATCCTTCATTTGGTCCCACTTTATTCCCAAAGCTACGCCAAACATTATAAACCCAATGCATATATTCATTACATGGAGGCTGGCCGGGCTGAAATTCAGCCTTATATTGTCAAGTAACAATAAATCTTCGTGCATAATATTCAAGTTCCGTATTCTACAAAGGTGCAAAAAAAATTTGTACTGAAATATTTGCACCTAATTTAACCTCAATAAAACTATCAACTTTCCTAACAGCAACGAAAAGGACCATTCCCCTTAAAAATAAATAGCTTAAAATAGGGCACATTAACTAAATTTGCACCAACAATCATACACTAATGAACGGATTTAACACAGAATACCAACTTCAAAGTTTAAGTTCAGGTAAAATTTTTAGTGATTCAGGGTGGCTTCTTGACGCACCTAATGAAACACCTAATTGTCTTTTACGTTCTGTTTATAAACATAAGAAACTCAATCTGGGTAATGATGAAGCAGGCATATTTAAATTTGGCGATTGGTTACCTTTAAAAGGCCACCTCCTTGGCTCCTCTGCACCTGTTACTTATAAAAGTGAAAAACTAGCTTCAATTCTCGGTCTTAAAAATCTGTGGATTACATTCAATGGTTATTGGCCAGAAAAAGGTGTCCAAATGACCACTTGTTCATTTAAAGAAACTGAGGCATTTACTGTATGCAGCCGACTTAATGGTTATAAGGGCGAGATATTGGTTGTAGCTTCTGCCGGTAATACTGCCAGAGCATTCGCAAAAGTGTGTTCAGCCAACAACATACCTTTGATTTTATGTGTCCCTTATGATTATATAGACGCACTGTGGTTTGATAAACCAATTTCTGAATGCGTAAAACTTGTTGCTACAGCTTCCGGTAGTGATTACTTTGATGCTATCTCTTTAAGCAATGTGATTGCTAAGATGAATGGATTTTCTGCTGAGGGAGGAGCTAAAAATGTTGCTCGCCGCGATGGAATGGGTACTACTGTGCTAAGTGCAACTACAACCATAGGTAAAATTCCAGAATTCTATTTCCAAGCTGTGGGCAGTGGCACAGGTGCTATTGCTGCCTGGGAAGCAAACCTACGACTAATAGCTGATGGTCGGTTTGGTAATAACAAAATGAAACTTATTGTTTCACAGAATGCCCCCTTCCTTCCAATCTATGATGCATGGAGAGCGGGTTCACGTCAATTATTGCCAATGAATGACGAAGAAGCCCGACTCCATTCGCACAAAATAGATGCAAAAGTACTTTCGAACAGAAGACCACCTTATTCTATTAAGGGTGGATTGTATGATGCTCTTATTGATACAAATGGTGATGTTCATAAGATCACCAATGAAGAATTGAGGGCAGCTGCTCAACTTTTTAAAACCCACGAAGGTATTGATATTTATTCTGCCGCTGCTGTTGCTACTGCGTCATTAATAAAATCAGTTGAAGTGGGGCAAGTATTACCCGAGTCCCTCATAATGTTGAATATTACAGGAGGAGGAGAACAACTTTTTAAATCGCACAACCAAATCAGTTACCTGAAACCATCTTTAGTATTCAATATTGATGCCTCAGATATGGAAATAACTGAAGCCGTAAAGAGTTTATTCTAAAATTGGCAATCACTAAAAGTGGCACTTATTCCCGACGGCCTTTATGTTGAGCGACTATTTTTTTGGGATTCTGATCTATATAACTTTTCCAGCCGGTGAACTTTTTTTCACCTACTGTCCCGATATTCTGAAGATAATGACACATGGCAGCAGCAACAGCATCAGTAGCATCTAAAGGTATTTTCTCGGCAGGCATTGAAGCCAAATTCTCAAGCATTGCTGCAACCTGTTCCTTTGAAGAACTCCCCTTGCCGGTAATTGATTGTTTGATTTTACGGGGTGAATATTCAAAAATAGGTATGTCTCTATAAAGTGCAGCAGCCATTGCAACACCTTGTGCCCTGCCTAGCTTAAGCATTGATTGTACATTCTTTCCAAAAAATGGCGCCTCTATAGCCAACTCATCAGGATGATACTTCTCAATCAATGAAAGTACTGATTCAAAAATCTTCTTCAACCGTAAAGAGTGCTCCTCCTTTGAGTTGAATTTGAAAACTCCCAGTGTGATCAGCTCAATTTTATTACCTTTAACGGCTATTAACCCATAACCCATTATTTGTGTTCCCGGATCTATACCCAGTATAATCCTTTCATTTTGCATACATCCAACTTAATTAATATTTAATGGCTTTGACAACAAAGGTAAAGAAAACCATCAATAACGGACTCCGCATTGTGATTGCTTTTCTTGCAACCTGGTTTATATATAGACAGTTGGTCGATCCTCAAAATTTCATGTCATTCACTGACTCCATTAAATCAAGGCTATTTCAAATTGATTTTATTCTTTTGTGCTTACTTTCAGTATTACTTATGCCCATCAATTGGGGTATAGAAGCCTATAAATGGCAACTTCTGATACGTTATTCCGAAAGAATTTCATTTAAACAGGCGTTCATGTCAATTCTTTCAGGTATTACTATGAGTCTTTTCACCCCTAATAGGGTGGGAGAATTTTTAGGCCGATTGTTTACATTAAAGCATACCCACCCTCTTAAAGGTGCCTTCCTGACTATTACCGGTAGTATTAGCCAGTTAATGGCCACTCTTTTGATGGGCATGTTTGCCCTTTGCTTCTTCATACCAATCTATTATAATCTGAGTGGTTTTACTAAAATAATTCTTTATCTTCTTATTCTGGTTACCGTAATTTTCACAGGAACTATTATGGTAATGATGTATTTAAGAGTTTCAAATGTAGCCCGGTTAACCGCCTATTTTGTCAAGCCTGGATGGGATAAGATAAGAGGTTATCTCAGGGTGATGCGTCGTTTGAAGAGAAGTTTACTATTGAAAGTGCTTTCACTCAGCATGTTGAGATACCTGATCTTCTCATCGCAGTTCTATTTCTTACTGTTGGCTTTTGGATTATCGATACCTTGGTTTCATGCTTTCATACTTATCTCAATGACCTACTTTACAATGACAGCCATACCGACTATTGCACTGGTGGATCTGGGAATAAGGGGATCCGTGTCTATGTATTTCCTGGGCCTTTATTTTGCAGGACAACCCGGCAGCTCAGTTTCTATACTTGCTGCCTCAACTTCAGTATGGATAATCAATCTGGCAATCCCATCTCTTCTGGGTCTTTTGTTTATTAATAGAATGAAATTAATTAGAGATGTATGATGACTCTTCAAATTATTCTATTCGTATTGATTTGGCTCATAACACTTAACTACATTCTGTTAATTTTATACTTTGCACATGGTTTAACTAAGCTGCCAAAGAATAATATCAATAACCACTTATCACAGAATCCATCAAATTTTAACAGCTTCACTGTTATTATTGCTGCGCGCAATGAAGAAAATAAGATAATTAAATGCCTGACCAGCATTGCTTTGCAAGACTATCCGAGTGAGCTTTTCGAGGTGATTGTTGTCAATGACCAGTCAACTGATAACACTGAGCAACTCATAAATCAGTTTATTGACACTGCTTCCTTCAAAATCAGGCAGCTTTTCACTTCAGGAAAAGGTGGTAAAAAGGAAGCATTGCGCATTGGAATACTTGCCTCAAATAATGAGAAGGTAATTACCACTGATGCCGATTGCATTGTTCCCCATTGCTGGATAAGTGAGATGAATAAGTGGTTTCAGAAAACGGATGCTGTTTTTATTACCGGCCCCGTCGGTTTACAACCAATAAAAGGCTTCTTCAATATATTCCAATGTCTGGAATTCAATTCTCTTATAGCCTCAACAGCCGGAAGCATTGGACAGGGAATGCCCATCATGAGCAATGGTGCCAATCTTGGATTTGACTTGAAGGCTTATCATACTATCACAGAAACTATTCCACAACAATCTGCTGACTTGATGAGTCAAAATTATGCCTCGGGTGATGATGTTTTTATGATGCTGTCCTTTAAGCGATGTTATGGAAGTAATAAAATTTCATTCATGAACTCCTCTGCCGGTATTGTTTATACAGAAACACAATCAACATTGCGTGATTTTTTATCACAACGTTCAAGATGGGTGTCTAAAAGCAGGGGTTATAGTGATTGGCAGGTAATATATACTGCTATCTCCATCTTGTGCTTTAATACAATCCTTCTGGCTTCTATATTTCTGGCACCGATTCAAGGTCTTTCCCTATTTCCCGCAACACCTGAATGTAATTACCTGATTCTGTTGTCAGCAACCATTCTGTTCACCACTAAGACTATTGCTGATGCAGTTCTTTTATCTATATACTTAAAGACATTTGGCCAATACAAGCTTATGCGTTTCCTCCCTCTTATGGAATTACCTGTATCATTTTACACTGTAGTTATTGGAATAATAGGAAACTTTAAGTCATTCGAATGGAAAGGCAGAGCGATATCACGAAATAAATGATGATTATTCTTCCTTTTCAGACTCTTCTTTTGACTTTAGGATTGCCTCCGCAATAATAAAATCCAATGGGGATGTTATTTTTATATTTTCCTTATTGCCCTTAAACAATGAAATATTTACATCCAATTGTTCAACGAGTGACGCATCATCGGCAAAAGACTGTTCCTGCGAAGTATGATATGCTTCTATTAATAGTGCCAATTTAAAGCATTGTGGAGTTTGGATTGACTTATACCTGTCGCGTTCAACACATCTGCTAACATTACCCTCAATTAATCTGAGAGAATCGGTTAAATCAAGATAAGGTACAGCTGTTCCTGTTTCAATGGCAAGTTGAAAAGCGTGTTCTATTGTTTCCTTTGATACAAATGGTCGTGCGCCATCATGTATGGCAACCACTGCAGTCGGATTGCTTATTTCGTCAAGTCCATTTTTAACCGACTGTGTTCTGAAATGCCCACCTGCAACAACTTTATGTGGTACTGTAAATGAGTGTTCCAGGCAAAGGCTTTCCCAGAGTTCTATATAAGTATGGGGTATTACAACAATAATTTCTTTTATTCCGGAATCATAAAAAGTCCTGATGGGATACATCAACAGAGGCTGCCCACCCAGTAACATAAATTGCTTGGGAAGCAATGAATTCATTCTGGAACCCACCCCTCCGGCAACAATGATTACATATTTATTCACCTGTATTAATTTTATGAGATGAAGGCAATACAGCTATTCTGTCTATATCAGCCTACAAGTTCATTTGAGCATACCAACAATGGCAAATAACAAAAACGCGGCTTAAAGAATAAGCATAGCATCACCGTATGTAAAGAAACGATACTTTTCTTTGATTGCCTCCTTATAAGCCATCATAAGAAAGTCAAAATCAGCAAAGGCAGAGGTCATCATCAACATAGGTGACTGAGGCATATGGAAATTGGTAATCATACAAGAAGCAATACTAAAATCATAAGGTGGAAAGATGAATTTATTTGACCATCCTTTATATGGTTTAAGCATACCTGATATAGATACAGAAGTCTCAACTGCTTTCATGGTAGTGGTACCTACCACACAAACCTGTTTACGTTTTTCTTTAGCCTGATTAACAATATTCGCAGCTTCCTCTTCAATAATCAGTTCTTCCGAATCCATTTTATGTTTAGTAAGGTCTTCAACATCAATAGCCCTGAAATTACCAACTCCGGCATGTAAAGTAATCCTGGCGAAAGTGACACCCTTGAGTTCAAGCCTTTTATAAAGCCCCTTACTAAAGTGAAGTCCTGCAGTAGGAGCGGCAACGGCCCCCTCCTTACTGGCAAATATTGTTTGATACCAATCCTTATCTTCTGACTTAATCTCCCTCAGAGCTTGTAATTCTTCGGGTAAAGGAGTTTTGCCAAGACTTTCTATCTTTCTTTTAAATTCATCGTAAGGCCCATCGAATAAGAATCTTAGTGTACGGCCACGTGAAGTGGTATTATCAATAACTTCAGCAACTAATGAATCGTCATCGCCAAAATAAAGCTTATTACCAATTCTGATTTTCCGTGCCGGATCAACAAGCACATCCCAAAGGCGGGCTTCCGCATTCAATTCACGCAGCAGGAATACTGTGATCTTGGCACCTGTTTTCTCCTTTTCTCCGGTAAGTAATGCCGGGAACACCTTAGTATCATTAATAACAAATACATCTCCATCGCCAAAAAAATCGAGTATATCTGTAAACATATGGTGTTCTATTGTCCTCGTTTTCCTATTCAGTACCATTAAACGTGACTCATCACGATTAGGGGTAGGTTCCATAGCAATAAGATCACTGGGCAAGGAATAACGAAATTGAGATAGTTTCATTACTGGGGAGTATTAGAGTTATTATGGAAATAAAATAGTAATGGTTTAATTGCTGTTTTATGGTTTTATCTTAAAAGGAATTATTATGTTTGTAGTAATTCATTCCCGACTCATACAGATTTAAAACCGACAACTACATAGATTACCTAAATTTAAGGGGTGCAAAAGTAATACAAATTAGCCTAAAAATCAAGGATTAATTCCGTATTTTTTTAATGATCACTAAAAGGCCCTTATGAATTATAAAAAAAGATTGTACCTTTGCGCGCTATAAGGTAAGAAAATAATCCTTTTAGCAATCCAGGCAAATGGCAACAGTGGTAAACATTTTCTCAGGAAGAGCCACCCGATATTTGGCAGAAAGAATAGCAGCAAGCTATGGCCGAAAATTAGGCGATGTGCTCATAACCGATTTCTCAGATGGTGAATTTCAACCCTCGTTCGAAGAGAATATCAGGGGTAATGATCTTTTCATTGTTCAATCCACTTTCGCACCCAGTGACAACCTTTTTGAACTGCTATTAATGATTGATGCAGCCAAAAGGGCATCAGCCAGGCACATTATTGCTGTTATCCCTTATTTCGGGTTTGCCCGCCAGGATCGCAAAGATAAACCAAGGGTATCTATTGCAGCAAAATTGGTTGCAAACCTGCTTACGGCTGCCGGTGTTCAAAGGATTATAACCATTGACCTTCATGCCGACCAAATTCAGGGCTTCTTTGATGTCCCGGTCGACCATCTCTATTCGTCATCTATTTTCATTCCCTATATAAAACAGCTGAATCTGCCAAATCTAACCATGGCATCTCCTGATACCGGTGGCACAAGAAGAGCAGCAGCTTATGCCAAAATACTCAATACAACTTTTGTTATCTGCTATAAACAACGCCTTAAGGCTAACCAGGTTGACACCATGGCCCTTATTGGTGATGTTAAAGGTAAGGATGTGATTTTGGTAGATGATATTATCGATACAGGAGGAACAATCTGCAAAGCAGCTCAACTAATGATGGACAATGGAGCCAATAGTGTCAGAGCTTTTTGTACACACCCCCTCTTATCAGGCAATGCAATTGAAAAAATTGAAAACTCTGCATTTACAGAAGTTATTGTAACTGATACCATTCCTTTGAAAGTTCAGAGCTCCAAGATAAAAGTGATCAGCACTGCTGACCTATTAGCAGATGTAATTGGTAAAGTACATAACTACGAATCAATTTCCACTCTGTTCAAGTTTGATTAATACTTTATATAAATCCAAATAAATAAACTAAAAATGAAAACAGTATCATTGAGCGGTTCTCTTCGTGAGAACGTAGGGAAAAAAGATGCTAAAGCACAACGCGTTGCAGGTAAAGTACCCTGTGTTATATACGGCGGCAAGAATCAGATTCACTTCGCTACCGATGTGACCAATTTTAAACCTATTCTGTATACCCCGTTTTCTTTTCTGATTAATATCAATGTTGATGGAAAAGAATATTTAACAGTATTACAGGATGTTCAGTCACACCCGGTTACTGACAATATTCTCCATGTTGACTTCATGGAACTCGATCCTAAAAAACCGGTTGTTATTTCTGTTCCCATAAAGGTTACCGGTACTTCCCCGGGCGTCCTCAGAGGTGGTAAACTGGTAAAGAAATTCCGTAAACTTAAAGTAAAAGCCTTAATTCAACATCTACCTGATGAAATTGAAATCAGCATTAATGATCTTGATCTGAATCAATCAATTAAGGTAAGTGATATTAAAATGGATAATGTTGAATTCCTTGACATTAAGAGTGGCCTGATATTGTCTGTTCAGTCAACCCGTAATGTTGAGCCTGAAGCTCCTGCCAAGTAATCTTTTGCACTATTAACAATACCCGTAAAGGCGTTGCTTGCAACGCCTTTACAATTTGAAACAGATTAGTAATCAACTCAAAATCACATTTAATTGCAATGAAATATCTCATAGCAGGTTTAGGCAATATCGGTGATGAGTATGTAAATACCCGGCATAATATAGGTTTCATTATTGCTGATGCCCTAGCCGCTGATCTGGGAGTTAAATTTGTAACTGATAGGCTTGCTATGAGGGCAGAAGCCCGCTTCAGAGGCAAAACTATTGTAATCATTAAACCTACCACCTACATGAATCTCAGTGGTAAAGCCCTGAAATACTGGCTTACTGTAGAGAAACTGGAAGTTGATAAGTCATTGGTCATTGTTGATGATCTTGACCTTGAACCTGGTTTGCTGCGTTTAAAAACTAAGGGTAGCGGAGGTAGTCATAATGGCCTTAATAATATAATTGAAATGTTGGGAAGCACTGAGTTCCCAAGATTAAGAGTAGGTATTGGCAATGACTTTGCCCGAGGTTTCCAGATAGACTATGTACTGGGCAAATTTACCAAACAAGAGGAGAAGATTTTTATTGAAAGAATTCCTGTAGCTATTGAAATGATCAAGAGTTATATCCTCTCCGGCCCAACAAACACAATGAATTCCTTCAATAATAAATGATTTCCCAATTTCGCGCTTGCGAAACAAATAGGGACAGGTAGCGACCTGTCCCTACGGTTTGTTATTTGAAAATTTATTAGCTATACCAAATATTTATTGAGATTTTACCTTACTTTCTCAGCAACAATCTGCCTGAGTTCACTAATATTCACCCTTTCCTGCAACATTGAATCACGTTCTCTGATCGTAACGGTGTTATCTTCCAGTGTCTGGTGGTCAACAGTAATACAATAAGGAGTCCCAATGGCATCCTGACGACGGTATCTTTTGCCAATGGAGTCTTTTTCCTCATATTGACACATGAATTCATTTTTAAGTTCATTCATGATAAGCCTTGCCTTTTCAGGTAAGCCATCCTTAGCAACTAAAGGCAGCACAGCTGCTTTAATCGGAGCTAACCTTGGAGGAAATTTCATCACAACACGCTCTGACCCATCATCCAGCTTTTCTTCAGTATATGCATGACTTAACAAAGCCAGGAATGTGCGATCCAGTCCAATGGAAGTCTCAACAACATAAGGAACATAATTCTCATTAAGTTCGGGATCAAAGTATTGTATTTTTTTACCTGAAAATTTTTGGTGAGCATTCAGGTCAAAATCAGTACGTGAATGAATACCCTCCAGCTCTTTAAACCCTATTGGGAAGTTGAATTCAATATCAGCAGCAGCATTTGCATAATGTGCCAGCTTCTCATGATTATGGAAACGATAATTCTCAGCTCCAAGACCCAATGAGAGATGCCACTTCATGCGTTCTTCCTTCCAGTACTCAAACCACTCTAATTCAGTTCCCGGCTTAACGAAGAACTGCATTTCCATCTGTTCAAATTCTCTCATTCGGAATATGAACTGACGGGCAACTATCTCATTCCTGAAGGCTTTACCTATCTGGGCAATGCCAAATGGTATTTTCATACGCCCTGTCTTCATTACATTCAGAAAGTTGACAAATATTCCCTGTGCTGTTTCAGGACGCAGATATATCACACTTGAATCATCTGAAACAGAACCAATCTTTGTTGAGAACATCAGGTTAAATTGCCTGACCTCTGTCCAGTTACGTGTACCCGATACCGGACAAACAATCTCCAGGTCTTCAATCAGCTTTTTAACTGCATCAAGATCATTGGCTTCCAGGGAACTGTATAGCCTGTGCTTCGCTTCATCAATCTTAGTCTGATTTTCAAGAACACGTTGGTTGGTTTCGCGGAACTGCTTTTCATCAAAGGTGTCGCCAAATCGTTTGGCAGCCTTCTCAACTTCTTTATTGATCTTGTCTTCAACCTTTGCAACATAGTCCTCCACCAGTACATCAGCACGGTAGCGTTTCTTTGAATCCTTGTTGTCAATCATCGGGTCATTAAATGCATCTACATGTCCGGAAGCCTTCCAGATAGTAGGGTGCATAAAGATGGCGGAGTCAATGCCCACAATATTCTCATGATAGCGTACCATGGCATTCCACCAGTATTGCTTGATGTTATTTTTTAGTTCAACGCCATTCTGACCATAGTCGTAAACAGCACTTAAACCGTCATAAATTTCACTGCTTTGAAATACAAATCCATACTCCTTGGCATGGGAAATGATCTTCTTGAAAACTTCTTCGTTGTTTGCCATAGGGGGGCAAAATTAATAAAAAAATCATGTAAAGAAACACTGAAGGGAGGTCGCCCCCCCCTTTATGGGTATACGTTGACAACTACCGGCAAATACGCCGATAGTGTGAATAGTAAGACAAATTGATATCATGTTTCGTTAGACCGGAACAATAATTATTAGTATTCAGAACGCTCCTCAAGGCATGAATTCTCACCAAATGTGTCCAAATTTATGAGCATGTTTATACAATATTGAATTATTGAATTATGGTTACTTAATTAAACTAACCACTCCCTTCAACTGATACCACTTCCCCATCTGATTTGAATAACTCACCACCCAATTATAAACCCCCGGTAACTCATCCTTCCCATCCCATGCTCTTGACGTGTCATTAGTTTCAAAGAAGCACTCTCCCCACCTGCTAAAAATTGACAAGTGGTACTGAACCACATAATCTGGATTACTGATGATGGGTTTGAAAGTATCGTTTAAGCCGTCGCCATTTGGAGTAAAGGCATTGGGTACCTGCACAGGAGTTGCTACATCAACCATCATAACGATATCCCTTGACTCGCAACCTTCCTCGGTTTGGATGATTACGGAGTACTCCCCTTCTTCGGTTACAGTGATGTAATAGATTGAATCACCGGTGCTCCACTCGTAGGATGCATATCCCTGAGGGGCTTCTAGTATTGTTTCTCCTTCAAAATAGATAGTGCTGCTCCCGAAATCAAATATCGGCTTTTGAACCACATTTACCTTCACAGGGAAGTCCTGTCGGCAATTGTTGGTATCTGAAATACTTACCACATAATCACCTGCATTATTTGCATCGGCACCGGCAATTATTATACCGGGCTGACTGCTTGCAAAAGTACCCGGGCCCCGCCATGCGTAAGTTATTGTTCCATTGCCTGTGCCAGGTTGATGAATGGCAATCAATTCTATATCCTCCCCCTCGCAAACAGTAATAGTATCTGTTACAACGGCGGTGGGTATGCTATAAACTCTTATCTGCCCATGCTGTAATTCTGACTGTAATGTATTACTCCGGCTATCAAGAAATACCGATCGACCCGGTTCTATATCCCATTCTACAGGGCTTTGACCTGTTTTCTTGGAAATAAAGCTTAATTCAAGCAACGTGGAACCGTCAGGCAGATATAATGCCGAATTACCTGACCATCTCAAGTTTAATGCGCCCGTTGCAGGATAGAGGTAAATTTCAAGACTATCACCAAGAAATGGATTCGGATTCAGGTAATTTTGACATTCAACTTTCTCATTATCGTATTTCAGATAGACATCAAAAGACCCTACATCAATGAAGTTGCTCACCAGCAGAGGGATTACGGCAATGTTTCCAAGGCAGGCAGAACCATCATCAACCAATGCTTCTATTTTGATGATTGTTAATTGCTCAACCTTCACTACAAACGTGGTGTCACAGCCATACCCATCACGCACTACGCAAGTATAGGTATTTGCGTGAAGATCAGTAAAGGTGCCATTGTTAATCTGTTCAATGCCTCCAACCGAATATATTAATGTATCACCGGTTCCCTGGGCAACGATGATAATTTTGCCGTCACCCTGGTCTTCTGTCTCAAACTCTGTTGAAACATCAAGTATTTTGGGCGCTGGCAGATTGTTAATTTTCACCGGATTAAAATCAAACACTTTCTGGCAGGGCTGCAATGGATCATTTATCTTGACCTTCACTTTATACTCCCCATCAGGCAATCCCGTAAACTGCCCCAGGTTGTCGTAATATGTCACTCCGTTATCAATGGAATACACCAGCATGGCTGCCAGTCCGGTGGTTGCCTGAATGATAATGGAACCATCCGACTGATCGCAATGGGCATTGGTAAAATAAACTGTATCGATCAGCACATCACCCACATCCTCAATATTATAATTACGCGAAGGCCATGTACAACCTCCCGCATCCGTAATATGTAGAACATAATTTTCAACAGGCAGTTTATCAATATCAAGTGAGGAGCCATACGACTGTCCGTTCCCGTCTTTCCATTCCAGTATCAGCGGAGGACTTCCGCCCTCAACCACCAGTCCTGTTATAAAACCAGTGCTTCCCCCACAGGTGGTGGGCGCTATGTTAAGGTTGGTTTCATTAATATGGGGCGCCAAATGACTTTTCACAGCCACGCAATCAGTATTGACGCATCCCTGCAGGGAACTAACCTCAACACAATACGTTCCGGTGTCGGAAACAACAATCGAATGTCCCGTCTGTCCATCACTCCACAAATACGACCGAAACCCTTCGCCAGCGTTGAGGG
>CALCQV010000062.1 GCA_937894795.1 uncultured Bacteroidales bacterium | reverse complement strand
TATGGTCTGTTCGCAGGAAGCTTCATTTCCAGCTAAATCTCGAATGGTCCAGGTTCTGGTAATAATAGTAGGACATGAACCTGTGAATACATCCTGATAGAAGACTGAAATATCAGAACAATTATCAGATGCAACTCCCATATTAATTAAATCTGAGAACACCTCATAAGATGATTCAACTTCTAAAGAGCTGAAAACAGGACCTGTTAATTCATCAATATCGCATCCCTCGACAACGCGGGCAACGGGACACTTTGTAATAACAGGGGCTTCATCTTCAATTGTAATGGTTGCGCTTCCGAAAAATACAGGCAGGCAATTCCTTGCATCTGTAGCCGTGATGTTAGGAGTTGAACCCAAGCCGGTAAAGACCGCATCCTCAATTAAGGTAACATCGAAAGTTATAACTTGTGGATTCCCACTGGCCAAATAGGTGTTACCATCATAAAACACTTTGTATGGTGCGGTACCACCATTCATGGTTACAGTGATTGTCGCTGTACCTCCATAACAAATGGCTGCATCACCTGATACCAAGGCTGTCAACTGTTGGGGCTGTGACAGTGTAACACTACATTCTGATTGTGCCTCTGTTAAGGTTGCTGAAACCAATAACATCATGGTGAACAATGCGGAGAGTATATACTTTTTCATAACTTAGAATATTTACCTTTTAATTCACGAAGATCTTTTAACCAATCTGTCTCTTCTTTTAATGATTCCCGGAAGAAGGCCCCCCATTCTGTTGGGGGAAACCTTTTCCGGCAATCGGACAATAAATTCAACGGGATTTACCCTTCCCGTAAGGTCATATTGTGTTAGTCACACAGTGGAGTTTCATAATCATTTGCATCCTTAATACGGATCTTATATGTTCCGGCAGGAAGGCCATTGAATTGGTAGTACAATTCAGATGATGGTGCTGTATAATTAGTTCCGTTATCAATTGAATATCTGAAAGGAGCTGTACCTGAATTAGGAGTAATTTTTATCCAGCCATCACTACCTTCGAAACATTGCACATCCTCATACTCGGTTGTGAAAGCAGGTAATTGCTCAACGGTAACAGTAAATGAACAAGTGTTAGAATTATCACAATCATCAATTACAGTATAAGTCACGGTTGTAACCCCTAATGGATAAGTGCCACTGGCATTCTGAGAGTTATTGAAATTATTGCTGTATGTATAATTACCGCAGGTTTCATTAATTTGAGGTAATGGTACTATGACAGGAGTTGAGGTTGTACCGGCTACAGCTTGTACAAGAATACTTTCCGGACAGTAGATAGTGGGAGGAGTAGTATCTACTATTGTAAATGTGGCAGAAGTTGCTGATTCGTTACCACACTCATCAGTTGCTGTAAAGGTTACTGTAACAGCTCCGGTTGCACCACATAAATCTGATAAAGCACTTGCATTATTTGACCATGTTACATTTCCACATAAATCAGTTGCTGTTGCTCCACCATTTGATCCTAACCATGCATTTAGTTCGTTCACATTTCCTAAACCATTGCACTCAACAGTTTTGTTAGAGGCTTGTGTTGTTATAGATGGAGGGGTCTGGTCTCTGATTATAATCTTAGCCGTGGTAGTTTCATAATTATTACAATCATCAGTAGCAGTAAAGGTTACTGTCATCTCACCGCCGTTCCCACAACCATTGGAGAATGAAAGTTCAGTAAAGTTGTTCGTCCAGTTGATATTATCACCACTACATGCATCAGTTGCTGTTGCACCTGCATGATTAAACAACCAATCATGAATCTGTGTGTCCATTGTAGCATCAGCACATTCGATGGTAAGATCCAACTTGTTAGTGTTATTAATTACAGGCTTAGTAACATCAATTATTGTGAATATGGCTGTTGTTTCGGAGTAAAGACTACATTCATCAGTTGCTCTGAATGTAACTTCAACATGTCCAGTAGCACCACAATCATCAGAAATTTCCAGGATTGAAGGTGAATATGACCATACAATATCACCACAATTATCAATAGCTGTTGCACCACCATGGTTTGCTAACCAGGCACTTAATGCAGCATCATTACCTTCTCCGTCACATTCTACAATCGCATTAGAAGCTTCAGTGGTAATGGTTGGAACTGTAATATCCTGAACTGTAATATTAGCACTAACTACTGAGGTATTCAAACAAGCATCAGATGCAGTGAATGTTACGGTTGCTGTACCTGTGCTTCCGCAACCTGGTATTAACTCAGTGAAGTCATGTGACCAGTTAACAACTTCACATTCATCTGTAGCAGTTGCACCGGCATGATTATTTAACCATGCTGTTATTTGTTCACTAATATCTGTAGCATCGCATGACAATGTCAAATTTGAAAGATTAATATCAGAAATAGCAGGGCTAACAGTATCATCTACTTCAATGGTCTGAATACAGGTAGCCTTGTTCCCTGAATTATCAGTTATCGTCCATGTTCTTGTGACTATCAATGGACATGTGCTTGTACCCATAACGTCCTGATATTCAACTTTTGCAATACCGCAATCATCTGTTGCTATACCGCTATTAATTGAATTGGTAAATTCTTCAATTGTTGACAATGCTAAGGTGGTTGAGAATGACGGACCAGTGATAGCATTGGTTCCACATCCTTCGATAATTCTGACGTTAGCACAGGTAAGTAATGGAGGAACATCCTCAATAGTATATAATACTGAGCCCGTAATGTTAACAGTACATTCGTGAGCATCCGTAACAACAATATCATTCAGATCGATAACTGTGTTTTCGGTAAGTTGAAACGTGAATGCAAAAGGCGGAGCATTTAAAGTTGTAGTGCCATAAGTAACCGTATAAGGAGCAGTTCCTCCTGCTACTGTTACCGTAAATGCAACTTCAGCATTTAAGCAATAAGCGCCATCTGCACCACTGATCACAGCAGTAAGTTGTTGTGGTTGACCAATTACAACAGTACATTGTGCATTTGCTTCTATAGAAAATACTGTGAGTACCATTATTGAAATCAAGGTAAGTAAATACTTTTTCATGACTTGTGTTGTTTTGTTTAAATTATTCGTGTGTTTTTTATTTTATTGACAAATTGCTTCTGTTTCGTTTGAATCTTTTACTAAGATGTCGTATGACCCCGGCCCAAGATCAATTATGGTTTTGGGAGTCTGGAATTCCTCGTACTCTGATCCATTTATTGAATAATAATAAGGAGCTGTACCACCTTCTGCGGTAATGGTAATTGTTCCATTACCTAATCCAAAGCATGTTACATCGCTCTTAATGACAGAGTAAATTGGAGTTTCACGAATAATTATTGTAGTTGTACAAGTTGAGGTTCTGCCTGCACCATCGGTTGCTGTCCAAGTTATCGTATGAGTTCCAGGTTGTAGAACTACACCTCCAATAGTTGAAGTGCGGTTCTTGTCATTAATTATTGATTCAAGCGTACAGTTGTCTGTTGCTGTAGCATCAAATTCTGTCCCGTTAATGGTGTAAGATCCACCAAATGGAACTGTAATGGTTTGTCCAGGAATACATTCAATAACCGGGTCAATTATATCAATTACCGATGTGTTAATCATTGATGAATTATTATTAGGATTGGGATCTGCCCAATAGCTCGATATTGTTGCTGTATTAATTATGTCAGCACAGGCATTTACAGGTACAGTACCTTTTATATAAATTGTAAAAGCACTTGTGCTTGTTAGCGGCCCTGTGTATGTGTATGATCCTGTCCATACTTCCCATGATGAATTATCTGTTGAATATTGTGCGGCTGTTGAGAAAATGCCGGTTACATCATCAGTAATCAGTACATTATGAGCAGCAGCCGGTCCGTTATTTGTTACAACTAATGTGTAAACAAGCTCCTGCCCTGTCTGAGCAGTTCCTGCAGTCTTGACAATAGCCAAATCAGCTGAAGCAACAACAACAACAACGAAATCACATACGGCTGTCTGCCCTGCTAAATCGGTTGCAGTCCAGGTAACAGTTGTTGTTCCTTCATTAAATATAACATTGTTAAGTGTAGTGAAGCTGGAGCCGGTGGTTGCGCCGGTTAAAGCAGCAGATAAAACGTAACTACAATTGTCACTGGCTGTTGCATCCCATGCTGTTCCTGAATTGGTGTATGTGGCTCCTGTGTTTGCTTCAACATTTCTATCAATCAATAATTCACAATTTGTAATCAGTGGAGCTTCATTGTCAGCAACTATAATAGTTACAGCTGCTCTCTGACTTTCACAATAAGGTGATTCAGTCATCTGCTGACTAACATATGCTGTATATGTACCAATAGTTGCAATATTAGCTGATGGCACACCTGAAAGTGGTTCGCCGCCAGTTGAGTTAACGTACCAAACAAGTTCATGACCTGCAAGTGCAGTTGCTTCATAAGCAAGAGTACCGCCAACCGATGGACATACAGTCTGATTGATAACTTCAGGCATTGCAGGAGTAGCTATAACGGTGACTTCGATAGGAACCCTGTTGGTACTGATACACTGAGCTGAATAACCTTCAGTAACATAATAAGTGGTTGTGCCTGGATTTGCTGTTGAAGGTATAATGCTTGTCTGAGCAGACCCTCCGGTAGGTGTAGTAAAGTAATATAGATTATAAGATGGGTTACTTGGAGTAGCAGTAAGTGGAGATGCGGTTGCACCCTGACAATACATAACAGGTGATGTTACGGTTGGAACAGAATTAACTGTTGTAACATTAATTATGAATTCAAAGTAACAGTCGGTTAATCCCGGAGGAATTGCAAAATAATGTGTTTCTCCTGTAATGGCAGGGAATCCGCTAGTTACAGTATATTCTGTATAAGGATCTACTAAAGGATATTCACTATAGAAACGTGATCCTGCAGGGAAATTACCATTAACATCAATAAAAGGTATTGTTGACCCAGGTGCATTGCAGTAGTCGAACACTTGAACTTCTGAATATCCTTCGCAGTTTTCAGAAACATAATCCTGCATATCAATCTCTATATCAACTGGTTCACTAATTGGTTCACCAATACAATCACCATCCATTTGATAGCCTGTAATAAAATTGGTATTATTAAATTGTATTTGCGAAGTTGCTCCCTGACCACTGATTGAACCATCAATAGTTATTTTTGGTATGCAATTTTCGTTTATAAGAATTACACAGTTATTGGTTGCCTTAAGAACAAAAGTAAGTTCACCATATACTGTGGAAGGATCTGTAGGCAGTGGAATAGTTCCAAAGTCCCAAATTATGCTTCCAGTTGCTCCGGCACTTGCACTATATATTGCCTGAGGACCGGAGGTTCCATTCATAAACACACCTGAAACGCTAACAAATGATGCAGCATAAGGAATTGGAATTGTAATCTGAACATTGTTGATTGGCTCAGTTCCCCGGTTTCGTATTTGAACCTTATATTCAATGTTGCCATCGGGTAAAACAGTAAGTGGGTTAACAGGTGGTTGGTTGTCTATTTCTTCAACAGAGACCAAACCTTCACTTTCAGGAATATAAGCATCAACTCCCATAACAATACAAGGAATGATGTATGTATCCTGGGTAGAACCGTAACGGAATTTGGTAGAGGTCTGGTTATTAGTAATTACTGAATTATTATCATTTGGAATGTCGAACATTACAACATCGATACCCAGATTGTTAAGCCTGTTAATATCTCTCCAGTTGCCACCGGTATTTATAGACCCGTTGAAAAAATTATTACTTGAGTTTCCACTGTGGGATAATCTAACCCAAGTATTACTCTGAAGCTGTTGGATATCCAGATAGTCACCAGATATACTCCTGTCGCCTTCACCTGCAATTACTCCTAGCTTCATGTGCACATTACCGTGTTGTACTGTATTAAAACCTGTAATTGGAAGTTCATAACTAGTAGTAGTGCTTCCTTGCACGTAAGCATGGCCATCAAAAATGGTTATATCACGCCAATTCATTTTGGCATTGCTATAAACTACAACCATTCCCCAGCCACCATAGAAGCCGGTACCCCCACCATCACCTTCACGCAAAGCCATGTCGGCAATAAAATAATTACCAACTCCATGTGTTTTTACATAGTCAGTCACTTCAGCATAAGCTGAGTACATATTCCCATCTGTATTTGAGGGGAAATAGATGTCATTTGTATTGGCAGTTATTGGCTGATAAGTGGATTCGCTACTGTGTTTTATGTATACTATTCTCTTGTCATAATTTTTAGTTATAGTTCCTGGTGACAAGTATGTACCTGATACATTCGTATAAGCCCTTGCGCTAGAAATATTCGCATTACTTCCATTACGATAAAACCTGTCAACTGTTAGCGTTACTCCCCCTGCTTGAGAATATACTACATATGGAGTCGTTAAATATGCATTATATGCGTCAATTGATGTAGTAGGTACATCTGTTTGAGAACCTTCATTAACTGATACTTTTAATGTTTCATTACCACTGTTATATGCATAATAAAAGGTTACCGTATTTCCTCCTGATCCTGATGCAGGTTCGAACTCGTATATAATTGTTCTGTTATTCACATTTCCGCTTCTGCTAATTCTTAATGTATATGGAGCGTAAGTTATTGTTTCATCATATTCTACTTCCTGATCATTATCAACAGAAATAGGCACATCCGGCCCTCCTGTTTTGGTAACAGAAAAAGTCATAGGGCTTTCCCCGGTATGAGCCCTTCCCGTCCAATACAGTCCGGCGTAAACAATATCAGTACACTGAGGCAATGCTGAATTCTCACCTGAAAACTGCAGTTCGGCTGCTGATGAATTTAATGTACTGGGATCGCCATCCACGTCCACATAGATCATATTGCTTGAATTGTTTCCATCATCAGAATAGTTCTGAAGGGTCATATTGGAATTTCCAATCATGGTAAAATCACCCCTGATGTTGTATATTTTCTGTGTAGGAGTATAAATTGAAGTCCTTTGTGTAAAATTCACAATTACTTGTGCCTGTGCATCGAAAGTGATGGCAGACATCAGTAAACCTATTAGAATCGCTGCTGAAAATTTGTAAATATCTTTCATGACTTGTCGATTTGCAATGATTAGTTAGGTATTTCTAAGAATGTGACTAAATTCACAATTGTCCCTTCTGTGTTGATACTTTGTCCGGCTAAGGCATCCAAACATCCTGAGGTCATATCCCCGCAAGCATCATATTCATATACTACTACAAAATACTTGAGTGATTCAAAATCGGGTAGTGAGGCAAGTGATATTGATGCTAAGTTTTGACCGGTAGGGACATTGACTTTAATAAGCTTAACTGAATTGTAGTCGGGATTACTGTTATTCAATAGCTGCAATGATTGAACGTCACAAAAAAGTACTAGCGGAGCACCATCACCATAAACTGAATACTCACCGTTAACCAGATAAATAGAAGGGTGAATATTTGACATTAAGTCATTTAGCTCTTCATTCCCCAGTCCTTGCGCATATACTCTGCCATTCCCAGTTAGTATCATTAAAAAAATGACAACTCCCGTTAGGGCCATTCCTACTTTCTTTATATCAGATGCTACTGATTGTAAAGAGAATACTACTTTTTTCATAAGAAGTTTTTTTAACGTAATATATTTCCCAATAACTTTTATGCCGGATTCTAAAAAACTTGGCTGCACTTCCTTCTGACTTCCCCCAAAGTCATTTTATGCAAGACCGACACGACTTGATTTCATAACTACAAATTTATATCGAGATGTAGGGCAGCGCAATACGTTTAAATACTACTTTTTTTTGTTCACTCACTATGTGGAAATACGTATTTATACGTACTGAAAAAGGATTAGAAATGTAAGCTGGCCTTGTAAATAATACAGCATAAATGAAGAAGGAAAAAGGAAAACAACAGCTAATTAATTAAATATCTGTATGTTACATGGATGACACTCATTCTACGGATAAAAAGAAATCAGGTGTAAGAAAGGAACCGTCTGAAGGAACCTTTTTTACACCTGAAATACCAATACGTAAATTACGTAGAAGCCTAAATTCAAGAAATCATGTTAATGAACAACTTTAAAAATGAATTGTATAACACATTCTTAAATATGACCATTCAGCTACATCATCATCAGATGATTAATCTCACTCTCTTCAAGAAACCTCCATCGACCTCTTGGAAGGTCCTTTTTTGTCAGGTTGGCAAATACTACCCTATCAAGTTTTACCACCTCATATTCCAATGCCTCAAAAAGACGACGAACAACGCGATTCTTACCGGAATGTATTACAACACCCAATACCTTTTTGTCCTCACCTGAACCGGTATAGGCAATTTCATCAACAGCCATAATGCCATCCTCTAATTCAACACCTTCAGTCAGTCGTACCATATCAGCCTTTGAGAAAGTACGATTAACTTCAACCTGATAAACCTTACGCACCTTATGCGATGGATGCGTAAGTTTCTTAGCCATCTCACCATCGTTGGTCAGGAGGAGCAGCCCGGAAGTATTACGGTCAAGTCGTCCAACGGGATATATACGCTCCTTGCAAGCATCCTTCACAAGCATCATAACGGTATTACGCTCTTGCGGATCATCAACAGTAGTAATATACCCTTTGGGTTTATTCAACAAAACATAAACCTTTTTTTGAGGACTAAGTGTTTCATTACCTATCTGCACCCGATCATTAGGAAATACTTTGGTTCCCAACTCAGTAACCACTACCCCATTAACGGTAATGGCACCGGCTTCAATCATTGTATCAGCTTCCCTGCGGGAACACACACCGGCATTGGCAATATATTTATTTAAACGTATACTTCCATCATTTGATGTAGTTGATTTGGAGAAGTCCTTCTTGAAAGGCTTAGTATCTCCTTTTCTATATCCTGTGTCACGACGTTTGTATGGGCGGTCGCCACTATCAAATTCACGTTTTCTGTATGTTGGGCTTTCAGAATGATCTTCATCACGACGTTTGAAGGAAGGTCTGTCTGTTCCCTCTGAATTCCTTCTTTGGTATGGTTTTCTCTCTCCATCCTTTGAATCCCTTCTCTGGTAGGTTTTTCTTTCTTCACCCTCCGGGTTTCTTCGCTGATACGGTTTTCTTTCCACTCCTTCTGAGTCTCTTCTCTGATAGGGACTTTTTTCACCACTTTCAGAATCTCTTCTTTGATAAGGCTTTCTATCACCGCTTTCCGAATCTCTTCTTTGATAGGG
Organism: uncultured Bacteroidales bacterium; assembly: GCA_937894795.1. Lineage (GTDB taxonomy): Bacteria > Bacteroidota > Bacteroidia > Bacteroidales > Lentimicrobiaceae > Lentimicrobium. The sequence continues at coordinate 2,443 of CALCQV010000062.1, read as the reverse complement.
CTTTCTTTCTCTACCTTCCGAGTCTCTTCTCTGGTAAGATCTTTTTTCACCACCTTCTGAATCTCTTCTTTGATATGGCTTCCTTGCACCACCCTCTGAATCCCTGTGTTCATAAGGCCTTCTCTCAGTCCTTTCACCTCTCTCATCTGAACGGGGTTTTCCACTGAATGAACTCTTTCTATCAGAATTCCATGGTTTATCGCCCCCCTCAGAATCTCTTCTTGAATACGCTTTTCTCTCAGTTCCTTCAGAATCTCTTCTCTGATATGGTCTTCTATCACTATTTTCCGAGTCCCTTCTTTTGAATGGCTTTCCCTCAGTACCTTCAGAATCTCTGCGTTTATATGGCTTTCTATCCTCGGAAGTTGAATCTTTACGCTTGTATTCAGAACGATCACTGCTTTCTGAGCGTGACTTATCTGAACGCCAGGGCTTTGGACTATCTGATTTCCATGGTTTGTCTCTTCCGTCCGACTCACGTCGTGTAAATGGCCTTTTGCTCTCACTTTTGCCTTCGGCACTATCGTATGGTTTACGACTATCAGTACGAGGCCTGCCAGGTTTCCCAACTGAGCTTCTTGTTGAAGGGCCTTTCTTTTCAGGTCTGTCGCCTGAAAATCTTTTCATTGCGGTCATTATTAATTTTTTAGCCCGCAAAGGTAACGAAGATTATGATGCTAATGACTGATTATTTCAGATATACAACACCTATACACCGCTATTTATCTAATTGCTATGTGTGCCTATATACCCTCATCATTTTTGGCCAGATTAATCCATGTATCATCATAGAAATAGGCAGTAACCAAATTATGGGGAGTAAATTCAAAATAATAATTTACAGGTTTAATTGAATCAGGAGCTTTCGCCCATAATTCAGAGGCAGGTGCCTCCTTCTCAAACATTGCGTTTGTACGACTGCTATAGTTCAGAGGGGAACGTTTCCGCGAATCACATATCACATAAAGGGGCTTTTGTGCTTCTTTACACACGAGAGCTATAGGATAAGTCCCTATTTTGTTGGTAAAACCATCCTTAAACACATTATCTGCACCCACAACAGCAAAATCAATTTCGTTGATGAACTTTCCAATGGCAGCTTCATTTATGAAATGAACAACACAGCCCAAATCGGCCAATACACCAGCCTGGATTTTACCTTCAAATACCGGTCCAGACATAGTCTGATATACTGATGGAAAAATTTTCCTTACTGCCAGGTGTTTAAATAAGATATGAATACTAGAGCTGTTACTATGGAGTAGAATTCGCTTATCGTAGAATTGAACCAGACGCGCCATTTTTTCAGCAGCGTTATCAATACTTTCATCCCACTCCCTCGTGTATTCGGCAATAAAAAACTCTATTCTCGATTTCATTCGAGCATTGCTTAGTGAATGTTCCTCCAACCGGTCAAGAAATTCAAAGAAATGTTGTATGAAGTGATGCAAAACTGCCAAATCAGGAAAACTGATTGCTACCTTTTCAATCCTCTCACGAAGATATGCAGTATCAATTTCACGGCTATTAATATAGATTAGTATACTTTTAATAAGCTTATCCAATACAGCAGCCGATCCGGAATAATTATCGGCCATCAGTTCTTTTATTTTAAGTTCAAATGACATAGTATCTAATTGTTTTACTGGTATTTAGACAATAGCTCATATAAAATATAAACAAACATAGCAGGAAGTTGCTTATCTTTGCGAAGATAAGTGAATACTATCCATCTTTAAAAAAATAAATTATGTCAGAACGTATATTTGATAAAGTAAAACCGGGAGTGGTCACAGGTGATGATGTACAGGAAGTGTTCAGAATTGCCCGTGCTAATGGTTTTGCCATCCCTGCAGTCAATGTTGTTGGAACCGATTCAGTGAATGCCGTAATGCAAGCCGCCAGAGAGGTAAATTCACCGGTTATTATTCAATTCTCCAATGGAGGAGCTCATTTTTATGCCGGTAAATTTCTTAATAATGATGCCGAAAAAGTTGCCATTGCAGGTGCAATTTCAGGTGCAAGGCATATACACCTGCTGGCTGAAATTTATGGCGTACCCGTAATACTTCATACTGACCATGCCGCCAAGAAATTACTGCCATGGATTGATGGTCTGCTCGATGAAGGTGAAAAGTTCTTTGCTGCTACAGGAAAGCCTTTGTTTAGTTCACACATGCTTGACCTTTCAGAAGAGTCATTGGAATCAAACATCACCATCTGTAAACAGTACCTGAAACGGATGAGCAAAATTGGAATGACCCTGGAAATTGAGTTAGGCGTTACCGGAGGTGAAGAAGATGGGGTAGATAATACCGGCGTTGAATCATCCCGCCTATATACCCAACCTGAAGACGTAGCCTATGCTTATACCCAATTAAGTGAAGTGAGCAACCGCTTCACAATAGCTGCCTCATTCGGCAATGTACACGGAGTATATAAA
>CALCQV010000061.1 GCA_937894795.1 uncultured Bacteroidales bacterium | reverse complement strand
AATTTATCATGGACGCCATAAGAGAGAGAGCTGAACATCCGGTTCTTGGTTATTCAATCCGTCCACCTGAATATTTTAATGCAGTGAAGGATTGGGTAGCCCGGCATCACAAATGGATTATAGATACGGATTGGATAAGCTTTTCACCAGGTATTGTGCCGGCTCTTAATACAACGGTATTAGCCTTTACTAAACCGGGCGATCGTATAATAGTGCAACCACCTGTTTATTTTCCATTTTTTAGTGCGGTAAAAAAGAATGGCAGAGTGTTAAGCCAGAATCCTCTTTGCCTTGTCAATGGAAGGTATGAAATGGATTATGCCGGTTTTGAACGACAGTGTAAAAAAGGGGCTGCCATGGCAATTGTCTGTAATCCACATAATCCCGGCGGTAATGCCTGGCGTAAGGATGAACTTAAGAAGCTTGCCGATATTTGCCTGAAGTACAATGTGCTGATAGTATCAGATGAAATTCATGCCGATCTGGTAAATATAGGTCATAATCATACCGTGCTGGCTTCCCTGAGCAGTGCTATTGCAAATCGTACCATTACAATGATGGCTCCAAGCAAGACTTTCAATATGGCAGCCCTTTCAACGGCTTCCGTTATTATATCAAATGGGAAACTCCGAAAAGCTTATAATGATCTCGTTGAGAACCTGCATATCGACATGGGTAATGTTTTCGGCACTGTAGCTTCTACCGCTGCCTATACATATGGGGATGAGTGGTTAAAGCAATTACTGGTATATATAAACGGGAATATTGATTTTCTGGAAGCTTATCTGGCAAAGAACATTCCCGAAATTAAACTTATCCGCCCCGAGGCTACCTATATGGCATGGCTTGACTGTTCAGGATTGAATATGAATGATGATGAGCTCAAACAATTCATGATTGAAAAGGCCCGACTGGGTCTAAACCAGGGTGTACAGTTTGGTATTGGCGGTAACTCATTTATGAGAATGAACCTTGCTTGTCCCAAAGCAACACTGGTTAAGGCATTGACTCAATTATCGGAAGCTATTGTGAAGTTAAGGGTTATGCAACCTCAGCAATGAACACCGTATAGTTCTTTCCGTAAACTTTGGCACATTTCGGACAGGTGGTGTACCACATGTAGCATTTCTTTGTGTTTATCCCTTTTTCTTTGGTTGTTTTCTCAAAGTCTACAGCCCATTTGCCGGTGTCTTTAAAGGGGCCTTCATATACTTTGCTGTAATATTTTCCACTGAGGGTTAAATTCTCACAACCGGGAATTTCCTTGTTCACCTCAAGATAAACATCCATATTCCATTTACTGGTATGGTCAGACAAGCAAAGCCAGCCGGGCATTTCAGCACCGGCACCTGTTACTTGCTTATTTAGGCGTGTCATCACTTTGCCAAATGATATTGGCATATAGAAAAATGTTTTGACCTTATCCCGAATGAACAGCTTCTTATCCCAGTCTATTATTTTATCATCCCATGAAGTAGGATCAAAAGGAGGGCAACATCCGGTTTCGACGATTTTCTTGTTTTCTTGTGCAGCTAATGTTTCCATGACGGCAATTTTTATGATACAAAGGTACTAATGAAATTTGCTTTTTATCAATATACAGCTCCAAAATTGGATAGGAGTATTTCTTATATATAGTTTTCACAACGGGAATAGTTGATTAATCTATACAAAGTTTCATCAGGTCATCCATATTTCCGTTAAACACATTCAAATCCACAGGTTTATCTATTCCATTGATTATTGCACAGTCAGTATGTTGCCAAAATACCCAGTCGCGATGCTGCATTCGGGGGATTTCTTCATAGTAGTGGGCAATCCAAAGAGGGTAATCTTCAAAATCATCCTTAAGGTACTTATCGTAAAAAGTGGGGTTTGTATAGATTATCGGCTTGGTTCCATAGTGTTCTTCTATAATATCACACCACTCTTTGCAGCCTTTAACTATTTCATCCTTACTCTTACCTTTTGATAACTCAATGTCCAGTACCGGGGGCAGGTCACCTGTTCCCAGTTTGACTTCGTTGATAAAATTCTCTGCCTGCTTTCGGGCATCCCTGGTAGGGTAGTAAAAGTGATATGCACCGGTAACCAATCCGGCGGCTTTGCTTTTCTTCCAGTTCCTTTCAAAGTGGAGGTCTTGTCGGGTAATGCCTTCTGTAGCTTTAATAAAGGCAAATTGTATCTTGATGCCATCAACATCTATTGCCGCAACATCAGACCAGTTAATCCTCTTTTGATGATGAGAAATGTCAATGCCATGGATTTTATATCGCAGTGGCAGTTCCACTCCAAAATTGGCGACATATATCCGTTGTTTCTTTTGCGAGAAGGAGAAACCGTACTTCAGGGTGTGTTTGATATAGCGAAAGGCTGGTGGAGTAAGAACCAACAACATCAATATGGCAAAACCGGCTAACGCAAGTTTCTTATACGAAAGCTTGTTCTTCTTCTTTCTTTTCTTTCGTGCAACAGTTGTCATATTTATTCAAGTATGCGGAGTATCGGGCTATTGCCGGTTAGTTTGATAAAGTTCCTGGCTGTCTGTTTTTATTGATTTTCCAATTCAATAATCAGGGCCGACCTGGGTTCAAGCAGAATGCTGTTTCTGAAAGTGAAGGGTTTGCCACTAATTACATTCCTTCCATGGATTACACCTCTTAAACTCTCCTTAAACCTTGCAGTTTGAATGGATTGCGAGGTCTGGCTGTTGTTAAGCATCACCATTACCCTCTGGTTGTTGTATTCCCTGAAGTATACATAAACTCCATTCTCAGGTATATAGTGTTTGAGAGTGCCATATTTAACGGCATCATTGGTGGCTCTCCATTTCAATAGATTTTGAACGTAGTTGAATGCCTCGTTTTGTTGCTGATTGCGACCCTGGGCTGTAAAGAGGTTGACCGTGTCGCCTGCCCATCCTCCCGGAAAGTCCTTGCGTATTTCACCATGGCCCTTTTGCTCTTCACCTTCCATTAGAAATTCTGTTCCATAATAAATTGCAGGAATTCCTCTGGTAGTGAATAGAAATGACATTGCCATCCTGAAGGCATCAAAATCCTTGTTTATGGAGGAATAAAAACGATTCAAATCATGATTATCGGTGAAGATCAGGTTATATCTGCTGTTCGTATATAGAAAATCTTGTGCCAGTACGTAATATAAGCGAGCCATACCTTCACTCCAGCCTTCAGGTTCAGTGAATGCCTTTGTTATGGCATTGTAAAGAGGGAAGTCAGTGATACTTGGTATGTTTGAATTGTATCCGTTGCCCAGTTTTGCATCTTTCTGATAGTAGGCAGTCATGCTTTCTTTCTGCATCCATGCTTCACCAACAATGTTGACGTAGGGATATTCCCTCAGTACTCTTTTGCCCCATTCTGACATCATCTCCTTGTAAGGATAAGGTTGGGTATCCATTCGTATACCATCGATACCTGAATATTCGATCCACCAAATACTATTCTGAATGAGGTAGTTCTTTAAATAGGGATTACGCTGATCCAGGTCGGGCATATTAGTGTCAAACCATCCCTGCAGCATTTTTTCTTTGTCGATTTCAGCAACATAGGGGTCTGTAAGCGTTTCTGCACGGAAGTTAGAGCGAGTAAACTCTTCAAATTCATGTATCCACCCTTTCATGGGAAGGTCATTAATAAACCAATGATTGATGCCACAATGGTTGAATACCATGTCCATAATCACTTTAATGCCTTGTTGATGAGCTGATTCAACCAAATTTACATAATCACTGTTGCTGCCATACCGGGGATCAACTTTATAGAAGTCGGTAATGGCATAGCCATGATAGGTAAATGCCTTATTATTGTTCTCCAGTAATGGATTAATCCATATTGCTGTCACTCCCAAATCCTTTATATATGGAAGATGATCAACTATTCCTTTTATATCGCCCCCATGTCGTCCTGATGGATTGGACCTGTCGGCAACCTCAAGCATCATAGGGTGACTATCGTTCTTAGGATCTCCGTTTGCAAAACGGTCGGGCATAAGTAAATATATAACATCAGCGGGCGAAAAGCCTTTTCGTTCGGCTGAACCTGTTGTCCGCTGTTTTAGTTGGTATGAGTAAGTTGCCTTGACCTTCCCGCTTTCCATGAAATTAATGTCGAATTTACCGGGTTTGGCTTTGTTTTCAATCACAAGGTCAATAAAGAGATAGTTTGGATTTTCAACTTTGTTGATGCCACGTACCTTTATACCGGGGTATTCAATACGAACCTCTGTATTGGCAATATTCTTGCCGTATACCAATAATTGGAGGTTGGGATCATTCATGCCAATCCACCAGAATGGAGGTTCTATCTTCAAATCGGGTGGCGCTGCTTTAGTGGAAGCGGCGATTGTTAGAAACACAGCAATTAATACTGATATCAGTGTTGTGGCAACGTGGTTGGTTTTCATACTAATGAATTTAAAATCAGCGCTTCATAAAGGCAGGGTTTACTGTCTCGGACAATTAAAAATCACCTCTCGAAGGAATTCCAAATTTACTAAAAATTAATCATTGAGGATCATTAGACAGCATGGTTATCCATTAAATCAACCTTTCCAATTTGAACTTAAATGTTAGAAGTTCACCATCACGATTTACAACAAGTGTAATGCTGCCGCCGGGGTGGCGACTCAACATGCCGTTTAATTCACCAAGAGTAAGAGTAAAAGCTGCCTTGCCATTTATACTTATAAGCAAATCGTCAGGCAGAACTCCAGCATTATTGGCAGGCGATCCGGGAATAATTTCACTTACCTTGAAAATGTTGAAACCGGCACTTACACATTCAATGGTAATACCACTCATATTATATTCAAAAGGCTTGCCAAACTTCAGTCCCTTTTTCAATATCAGCCTGCTGTTGGTATAGTCAAATGAGACGATGAATCTTGAGAGGGCTCCCGATCCAATGGTGCCATTGCGAAAGTTGCGGGCAGCAGAATTGCCCGACATGTATTCAGAGGATATAGATGTGATTATATTGTCAAGCCGTGAATTCCCCATTAACAACCATCCTGATCTTATGAAGGCACCTTTGATGCTACCGCCAAGCCCCCGGCCAATAGTAGTCTCAAGTGCTGCCAGAGGTTTGTAGTTATCAGTGGAATCTGTTTCGAGAAGCAATGGATGGTTTGCGCCTGAGTCAATCATAAGCCATAAGTTGCGTATTTCTTTGGTATCCAGCTCAACACGTGCAGTCATATAGGGTCGGCCCCGAACAATGCTTAAAGGTATTATTTCAGACCTGACAGGTGACCTGAATGCATCAGGCCTGGTGAATTTTATAGAGTTTTTATCATAGTTTATGGTCACTATCATTGATCTGAATTTATCTATTCCTATGAGCCCGTGTACTTTAGCTCCGATAAATGATTCCAGGGAAAAGGCATCCTCCTGCAGCAAGATGACATTTGAGAAAAGAGGTTCAAGATTCCCCAGATTCATCTTTACCAGAGGGGTAACACAAGCATCCAGAGTAATGGAATTACCTGGGGCGCTTAATTTGAATGATCTGAGGCATGTAGGTTCCAGATATTCTACCAGATTGCGATCAGTAATTATTATTCCTTCTATACCACTGTCAAGTATCAGTTTTATTGGAAGCGTATCCTGCAGCACAACCTCAACCACTACCATGTTATCGTAATTCTCGAAGTCAACTGCCATGCGCTTCCTGTCGTTAGGCAGATGGAATAACCCAACCTGAGCATTGGCGCATATTGTGAAGAATGTAATAATGATTAAAAGAATTGAACGCATCATCAGTTTTAACCGCTTAGTGAACTATTTACGCGCATTATTGGTATTAGACAGGTTTTCTTAATGCATATCAATACGAAGATAAAAAAACAATCAACCAACATTGACATCGTTTTTAAAATTAAATTTGCATTCAGAGAATTCAATATGAAAAAATCGACTATAGATATGAATAAAGAAGTGCAAGAAAAGATTGTTTATGAATGGAATAAGCTCTATCCGCCGACACAGAATAACAAATTAAACGAGTTATTGGAACTGGTTGAGAGTTCAAAAGCAGGTTTTGGACTTGAGCCCCAGGCTGAAGGGTGGTACAAGGATGCTGTTGTTTATTCAGTTTATGTTGATTTATTCAATCACACTTTTGATGGCCTTATCAGTAAGCTTGACCATCTGCGTGAACTTGGCATTACCTGCTTATGGTTGCTTCCTATTCTTGATTCACCGATGAGAGATGCAGGCTTTGATATTCGTGATTATAGAAATATCAGGCCTGAGCTGTTTGGTTTTCCGGCCGATATTAAGGAGGAGGTCAAACAGGCTGAATTTAGAAAATTCCTTCAGAAAGCTCACGAATATGGCATCAAAGTTATTTTCGATATTGCCATGAATCATACAAGCGAGGAGCATCCCTGGTTTGTTGAGTCGCGTAAAGGACCGGATAATCCTTACAGAGATTTTTATATCTGGAACAAGGACACCAATAAATACAAGGAAACAAGGCTTTTATTCAAAGGAATGGTACCGAGTAATTGGGAGAAGGATGGTGAATGGTATTTCTTTCACCGATTCTTTGAATTCCAACCCGACTTGAATTACCGGAATCCTGATGTTCTTCTGGAGGTTATAAAAATTTTGCTGTTCTGGTTGCAACAAGGCCTTGATGGCTTCAGAGCCGATGCTATTCCTTATTTATGGAAGGAAGATGGCACCAACTGTGAGAATCTGCCTGAAACACATGTCATACTTAAAATATTCAGAGCGGTACTTGATTATGTAAGGCCTAATACTCTGCTTCTGGCGGAAGCATGTCAACCCCCAGCTGAGGTGGTGAAATATTTTGGCGACAACGATGAGTGTCATGCCGGTTATCACTTCCCCCTTATGCCAATGATATTCAAGGCACTGGCTGTTCAAAACCCTCAATCGGTGGAAGATATTCTAAGCACTGCGGTTACTCCTGCCATTGGGCCGGATAATCAATGGTTTATGTTCCTCCGGTTACATGATGAACTTACCTTGGAAATGGTTACTCCTGAAGACAGGGCGATAATTCACGGTCATTATTGCAGAAAACCCGAATGGGATTTTAGGGTAGGTGAGGGTATCTCTGCCCGGTTAGCAGAACTGCTTGAACATAATCACCTGAAAATTGAACTTGCTTATAGCATTATGCTAACATTACCCGGCACTCCGATTCTGTTTTATGGCGATGAATTTGCCAAACTCAACGATGAGGAGTTCTTTGAAAACTATAAGAAAATGACGGGTAAAACTGATTCACGTTATTATGTGAGAGGTTACCTCAATTGGAATGAAATTGAAAATAATCTTAAAGATCCTCACTCCCTCACATCACTTGTTTATAAATCGATCAAACATCTTTTGAAGGTACGCTCAAACAATCCTGCCTTCGGAAGGGGTGATATGCACTGGCTGTTGGCCGACAATGGCTATAACAGAAGTACCCTGGCTTATAGGAGGACCTTTATGGGCAGGAGTGTGTCGGTTATTAATAATTTGTCGGAAAATCCGGTGGTGGTTTCTTCTGAAGATTTTCCTGAAGGAACTTCTCTAAAGGATCTCCTGACAAATGAAACCATTACTTTCCCATATAAAATGAAGCCTTTGAGCTATCTTTGGCTTGTTAATTAATCTTAAAACCTCTAATCTATTTTAATATGACAAACGCTGTCACCAAAACAAATTTCAATCTTCCGGGACAGACACATCTGTATGTAGGCAAAGTGCGCGATGTATATCATATAAAGGATGAATTGCTGATAATGGTTACAACTGATCGCATTTCTGCTTTTGATGTGGTACTGCCAAAAGGTATCCCTTATAAAGGCCAGGTGCTGAACCAGATAGCAGCTCAATTCCTCGATGACACCAGCGATATCGTGCCAAATTGGAAAATAGCCACTCCTGATCCTATGGTTACCGTTGGCCGTTTATGTGAACCTTTCAAGGTTGAAATGGTCATCCGCGGATATCTCTCAGGCCATGCATGGCGTGAATATAAAAGTGGCAAACGTACCCTTTGCGGTGTGCCAATGCCTGATGGGATGAAGGAGAATGATAAATTCCCTGAACCTATTATTACTCCAACCACTAAAGCTATGATTGGCCATGATGAGGATATCTCACGCGAGGAGATTATAAGCTCAGGACTGGTTGATGAAGCTGAATATGTAAAACTGGAGGATTATACTCGCCGTATATTCCGCAGAGGTACTGAAATTGCAGCTAAAATGGGCCTGATTCTTGTAGATACCAAGTATGAGTTTGGAAAAGATGGAAGTGATATCTATCTGATAGATGAAATTCACACGCCCGACTCATCCCGTTATTTCTACCTTGAGGGATATGAAGAAAGGCAGAATAGGGGCGAAGCACAGAGGCAGTTGTCAAAGGAATTTGTGCGCGAATGGCTTATAGCTAACAATTTTCAGGGCAAAGATGGTCAAACTGTTCCTGATATGCCTGAAGATTTTGTTACTGCCGTCTCTGAGCGTTATATTGAACTTTACGAGAGTATTACCGGCACTAAGTTCATCCGTGCTGATATCTCCAATGTTCTCAAACGTGTTGAAAACAATATACAGAATTTTATCACGGCTTATTATAGATAGCCGCCTGATATGGAAGAATTCCTGGTAAGCAGGGGATGAAAGACTACCGGGATTAAATGAGAGAGGAGTTGGCGAAAGCCGACTCCTCTCTTTTATTACCAACATTTATTATTTATTGGTCTTGTTATTAATTGCCATTTGAGTATTTGCTATCCCTGATTTCTCATCTCCTTAGGGCCAAGCATATTTCTGGGATCGAGTGCTTCATCCAACTCTTCTTTCGACATTAGCTTGTTTTCCAGCACAAGGTCATATACACGGCGTCCTGTATCCAATGCCTGTTTTGCGAGCTTGTTGGATGCTTCATAGCCAATAATTGGGTTGAGAGCAGTGACCAATCCTATGCTGTTGTATACCATGTTTCTGCATACCTCTTCATTGGCAGTGATATCTTTGATACAGCGATGATTAAGGGTGCTCATTCCATTCTTTAACATCTCTATGGATTCAAAAAGACAATGTACAATTATTGGCTCCATAACATTTAACTCCAACTGTCCGGCTTCAGCCGCCATGGTTATGGTGAGGTCATTACCTATTACGCGGAATGCTATCTGATTTACAACTTCAGGTATTACCGGGTTAACCTTGCCTGGCATAATTGTACTTCCCGGTTGCATGGGGGGCAGGTTTATTTCATTGAAACCCGCTCTTGGCCCGGATGATAGTAAGCGTAAGTCGTTTGATATCTTTGAGAGCTTAACGGCTAAACGTTTAATAGCGGATGAGTACATAATAAAAGCACCCGTATCCTGGGTTGCTTCCACCAGATTAGCTGCAAGTACAACCGGATATCCGGTAATATCCTGTAAATGGGCTGTAACTATTTCACTGTACCGGGGATCGGCGTTAATGCCGGTACCAATGGCAGTTCCGCCCATATTGATTTCGAGAAACAGCTGCACATTCTGGTGTAAACGGGCAATCTCTTCTTCCAACATAACGGCATAGGCTTCAAACTCTTGACCCAATGTCATCGGTACTGCATCCTGCAATTGGGTACGGCCCATTTTAATCACATGACTGAACTCGGCGGCTTTGGCTTTAAAGGCGGCAATCAAATCAACCAATACTGCAGTCAGCTTTTTGTTGTTCTTCAGCAATGCAATCTTAATGGCTGTTGGGTAAGCGTCATTTGTTGACTGTGAGAGGTTTACATGATTGTTAGGATGACAGAACTCATATTCGCCACGCTGATGTCCCATGATTTCCAATGCTCTGTTGGCAATAACTTCATTGGCATTCATGTTAGTGGAGGTTCCTGCTCCTCCCTGAATCATATCAACAACGAAATGGTAGGTGTACTTGCCATGAATAACCTCTTCGCACGCTTTCATTATTGCATCAGCCAATGGTTTGCTTAATAATCCAAGGTCATAATTGGCTTTCGCTGATGCCATTTTAACCATGGCGAGTGCTTCAATGAATACGGGATGGAAGTTCAGCTGTACCCCTGATATGTTGAAGTTCTCAAGTGCCCTGAGGGTCTGAATCCCGTAATAATATTCATACGGTACTTCCCTGTAACCAAGCAGGTCATGCTCCTGACGGGTTCTGCCTGATTCGTACTGTGCTGCCGAACTTACCATACGGGCGTTGGTCTGGCGCATCCGTCGCGAAATTACCCTCGCTATGTTTGAAAAGACTTTCAGGGAAATGGAGCCATTCTCTTCAAAGAATTTCCTGTCAAGCAACAAGGCCGTTGTTGGCATTGTTGCCCTGGCATTGGTAGAATGGTCTGATTCATCAGTGAGAGATCCTTCACCAAGGAAATCAAATTTGCTGAAATAACTTAACTTCTGTTCCCGGCCAATGGCTGTTTTCTTGGTGAGCTCAATATGACCTTCGTAAATAAGGAATATTTTCTCTCTGGGGGTGTGTTCACTGAAAAGGAATTCTCCTTCCTTATACCTGGCAGTAGTAATGGCTGCTGCAACAATTTCTAATTCTGAGTCGCTTAATCCCTTGAAGAGCTCAATGTTTCTGATGAAACTGTTTATCTCCTTGCGTTCCATAATGTAATTTTTTAATTATTTGATTAATAAGTTATTCAAGTGTTTGAAAGAGTTTATATTGTAGTGAGGTTGTGTTGTCTTGTCAGTGGTTGTTGTGATGATCATGCTTTAATCAGATGTGACCTTATCGAAGTCGGGTAGTTTTTGCCTGAAGCAATATTGGCTGATTACAGAATTTGCTTGTTTAAATCCCAGTTGAGAGGCTTTTGTCCAATCAGTACAGGCACGGTCGGGCTGCTGTTGCTGATAGTAAGCTACCCCTCTGTTGTAATAGGCTTCAGCATAGTCAGGCTTTAATGTTATTGCCTGTGTAAAATCGGCTATGGCACCATTGATATCCATGTGTTTCCCCTTCAGGATTCCCCGGTTATTGTATGCAAGCAGGTATCGGGGATTGCGACTGATGGCAAGATTATAATTTTTGACGGCCTCTTCATCCTTGCCACCGGTATCATAATAGTTGCCCAGATAAAAGTAACCGTGTGCCATGTCTGAATCTGACCGTTGTTTTTCTATAACATCTCCCAATAATGTGGGTACATCATGCCATACTCTGATTCTGTTCCATGTGATTGCTAATAGCAGAATGGTTATTAAAAAAGCCGAAGTGTAAAGCATTCTGCGTGTTGAAGCCTGAAGTTCTGATCGTCTGTCCCATATGCCGGTTATCCAATCTGCTATTATTATGAACAGTCCCAAGTAAGGAATGTAAGTGTATCGGTCGGCTGTAATGAAAATTCTCGACCAGAAGAGCGGTAGAACCATACTTATGCTGAGTAGAAAGAAAAGACTGCCAAAAAGATATAATCGTCTTCTTTTATCTGCAAAAATGATAATTACAATTAGAGCCGCCATTGCAATCATTGATGCATAGACCCACCCGGGAAAGGTTCCTCCGGCCATGCCCGCGTCACGCTGTGAATATCTCCTTCAGGGGAATCTCCAGGCCCTGGAAGATACCCGAACGCAATGTTTCATTGCCCTTAAAGGCCGTCATATCC
>CALCQV010000060.1 GCA_937894795.1 uncultured Bacteroidales bacterium | reverse complement strand
TTAATCACTGATATTTTACGTGGATTGACATTAAACTCTGCAACTAGTTCTTCTTTGCTTTTGATAGTATGTACAATCAGATGATTGCTTAAATTATATAGTATGTGCAATGTAAACCGGTTGTAAAAGGAGTCCTTTTTATCTCTTTGACCGGCATTTACATTATGAACGGTCAGTATTACTTTGTGTCCTCTCAAACGGGCAAGTACGGGTAATAGAATTCTATCAGTAAAGAAAAACCTGTCAAGCCATTGAAAGTGAACGATCCTTGGTTTGGTTGCCAGAAGGTGCTTAGATTGAAGAAAGTAGAAATTAAGGATGTTGGCGGCTTTTTTCAGTTTGGATGTGCCTTTCTTCTGATATTTATAAACACTCTGAAACTGCACTTTATCCAGTTTATCAAAAAAAGGTTCAGCCAGATCAATGTCGAGTATTTTTATCTTTTTAAGGTTGGTTGTTGCCAGTCCTGAAACAAGGCCATATAAGTAATCCGACTGTCCGGCACCATTTAGTATTGACACTTCCATTTCAATGAGATGTTGGTAAAACTGATATAGGTTATTGATTGAGTGGTATATTTGAGTTAAGTGGGGATGCCTTTTTTGATAATCCTATTAGATTCAGAAGTTTCCATTTTATGAAACCACCTATGTAGTAACAATATTTATGTAGGATGGTTTGATAGGCAAAAATGGATGTTGCATAGCGTGAATAAAATTGTATATCTTTCAAAATATGGTAATTGGACTTTATATCGTGCAGGGTTTTAATTAGTTGTCTGGTGCTGTTTTGATGCATTAAGCCTGAATTGCTCTTGTCATTCCAAATCTTTAGTTCAGGATAAACCGTAATGATATATCCTGCTAGCTTAGCTCTGAAAGTAAAGTCACTATCACCATGATACTGTGGAAAGTTCTTGTCATCAACATACCCGATTTTTTCAAAAACACTTTTATGAATAAAAGTGCCCATTCCCGGAAGCCAGTCAACCTGAATTGCTTTATTATAATGATCACTGTCTGTTTCATTCATCCCAATCATATACTTTCTGCCATTCCGGGTATCAAAGATTCCACCCATGGACCAGATTTTATTAGGTTTATCAGCATAGTAAATCTTTGAACCTCCAATAAATGCACCTTTGTTTACAATGATCGGTATCAGCTTCGTCAAATAATCGGGTGAAGGGGAGATGTCGTTATTCCACCACAGTATATATTCTGAATCCAATTCCTGAAAAGCATATCTTGTACCTAAATTTACACCTCCACTCCACCATAAAGTTCCATCTCCATTTAATACAATGGTTTGTGGAAAATGTCTTTTTATCCAATCGAACGTGCCATCAGTTGAGCCGTCATCAATAACAATAATGGACACGCTTTCAGTAAGACCACCGTCTGATAACATCCTGTTCAGGGTGTTAAGACAATTTGAAGTGTGTTTCAGATTGTTATATACCGGAATGATAATGGAAATTTTATTTTTCATTTGTCAGTTACTGTTCAGGTAATGGTTATCATCAAGAGCTTCAGTCAACTCATATTCTGTATTGCTTTCCTCCATTGATATGCTTCGGTCGTGTTTATCGATATCCATAATATAAAGAGTGAAACAAATGGCCACAATGGAATCTGCCTGTGCAAAAGGTCCCCCACCTGTAAAAAGTGTAAGTAAAATACTGAGGTAGAAATAGTTAAAATAGGCGTAGCTTGTACTCGTCTTACTAAATATCATTCTAAACAGGATAAGAAAGGCCCCTAATGCAAACAACGCTCCAAAGCGCACATAATCCCCAATCAGTCCAATATCAGATTGATAGAATCCATAGGTATCACGATACATTTGAATCATAAACCCGTATGAAGAGTTATAGCTATCAGCTCCATTGCCTGTTATATAGGAGAAGTTATTTGGAAATAATTCGGTTAGGAAGAATACGGCAGCCCTAAGCCTGACATTCTCTTCCAGGGTTTCACTTTGATCTTTCGACAAGTCAATTAAACTGATAAAGATTTCCTGAAAAATGAAAATTATTGGAATAATCATTGACACCATAAGTATCAAAATCAATAATTTCGATTTAACTGTCTTGCTGAAAAGCACATTGATGATTGTTAACAGCATAATTGTGAAAATAACCTGACGTGTACCCATCAGGATCACAATACTTACGAATAGGAATACTGCCAGAAGCTTTCCAACAGTGAATGATTCAAAAAGACGATTCAGGGTAAGGAAGTAAGCAAGTATGAGAAAAAAGAAACCAGGCAAAAATATTCGAACGGTTTCACGCACTTCTGCAATCCTGACATCGAAGATTACGGTAGGATGGACCATATACTGAATGAGATATAGGATAGAGAATGAGATGCCAAACCAGAATATAATATTTTCCAGATCTTCAATTGATACTTTAATAGAGTGAAGAACCCAGTATGCCATATAGAAATACATAAATCGCTGTGCAATAAAAGTTGTTGACAGCGATTGATTATGGCCCCACTGAGCCATAAACATGCTCAAAAACACCCCGCCAAGTATCAGTAGTAATTCCAGGTTGAAGTGTTTCTGAAAATTAATTTCTTTCTGATAAACCAATTGAACTATCAGTATTAAAGCCATCAGGGCAATTCCGGCAAGCTGGAATACTTTTATGAAGTTGCTTCCCAGGAACGTTATATTATATAGCTCAAGCGCTGTAATTACAATGAAAACAATAATCAGCTTTTTACCCATTTATTATAAACAATGTGGAACAGTTCAGACAGGTTGTTATGCGAAACTGTCAGGAATCGGGAATATTTACTTATTCTGGTATTTAAAAGCTAAACATGGTTAGATTGTTCAATGGAGGTAAGAAATATAAGTGTTATTGTGAGTTTTTCACTGACAGAGTAAAATGATGCAATTATTTTATAGAATTATATAACATTACTGGAGACAGAGTACTTCAAATTTGCTGTTCAAAATTTGTGGTTCTTTATGCCGGCGTTCTATTTTCGGGAAAAGCATAGGAAGTAACCATCAAAAAAATAATTTTCTTAAAAATAAGACTCCAACATTTCATTATTATCGGTGTTAAGAATTCCATATCCACACATTAAAATCAATCGTAGCGATGTTTTTCAACTCCATTGACTTTGCGATATTTTTTCCGGTTGTATTTGTTTTATATTGGTTTGTCGCCAATAAGAACCTGAAGCTGCAAAATTTATTATTATTGATTGCCAGTTACATATTCTATGGCTGGTGGGATTGGCGGTTTCTTTCCCTGTTATTCTTCAGCACATTTGTAGACTACTTTGTTGGATTAAAGCTGAATATTCAGGAGAATCCATTGAAGAGGAAGTTACTCCTCACGGTCTCTATTGTCAGTAATCTGGGTTTGCTTGGTTTCTTCAAGTATTATAATTTCTTTCTGGATAATTTTGTTGAAGCGTTTACTTTCTTTGGAGGAGAAATCAGTGCCCGGTCCCTTAATGTGATATTGCCGGTTGGTATAAGCTTTTACACTTTCCAAACGCTAAGTTATGCCATTGATATATATAGAAGAAAGCTAACTGCGACAAATGATTTTATTGCATTTGCTACATTTGTAACATTCTTTCCACAATTAGTTGCTGGTCCCATTGAGAGGGCAACAAACCTGCTCCCCCAGTTTTTCAGGAAAAGAGAGCTCAATTATACAGATGCAATCGATGGATTAAGACAGATTCTTTGGGGACTTTTCAAGAAAATAGTAATCGCTGATAATAGCGCCCAGCTTGCCAATCAGATCTTTAATAATTCAGGTGATTACGGAGGCAGCACTCTATTGTTGGGTGCCTTGTTCTTCGCCATTCAAATTTATGGTGATTTCTCTGGGTACTCCGATATTGCCATAGGAACTGCCCGGCTTTTTGGATTCAGCCTGATGAGGAATTTTGCCTTTCCTTATTTTTCCAGGGATATGGCAGAGTTTTGGAGACGTTGGCATATTTCTCTCTCCACCTGGTTCCGAGACTACTTATATATACCCTTAGGAGGGAGTAAAGGTGGCCAATGGATGAAAATAAGAAACACTATTATTGTTTTCCTGGTGAGTGGCTTTTGGCATGGAGCGAACTGGACATTTATTATATGGGGTGCGTTGAATGCCATTTATTTCCTGCCACTCCTTCTCAGTAATAAGAACAGGGAAAATATGGATATCGTTGCAAAAGGTAAATTATTTCCTTCACTTACAGAATTTTCTAGGATTGTATTAACATTTTTCCTGACATTGATTGCATGGATATTTTTCCGGGCAACATCAGTAACTGAAGCCATATCTATTATTAGTACAATTTTTTCAGCATCACTATTTACTTTACCTGATTTCTCATTGAAAGTATTGATAGTTATCAGCCTGATAAGCCTATTCATAGTTGTTGAATGGATTGGTCGTGAAAATCAATATGCCATTGAAAAGGTGCACATTAATTTCCCGCGGCCGGTGCGTTGGGCTGTATATTATTCCATTGTTTTCTTAATATTCATTTTTGCAGGACAAGGCCAGACATTTATTTACTTCCAGTTCTAGTTATGAAAAGACTCTTAAAAAATTTAGCACTATTTATCATCCCCTTGGTGATGCTTATGTTTACTGCAGACTGGTTCTTAAGTAACCAGCTCAGGCATTCAAGGTATGGTGAGTTTGGAGTATGGAATGATATATATGACGGCAATATTGATGCTGACATTGCTATTTACGGTTCTTCAAGAGCCATGGTACATCTGGACCCCTTAATTATTAAGGATAGTCTTAAAATGAACGCATATAATTTTGGTTTGAATGGGCACAATTTCTGGCTTCAATATTACCGGCATAAAGAGTTGCTGAAGCATAATCCCAAACCAAAATTCATCATCCATTCCGTTGACATGTTCACACTGGTTAAAAGAGAAGACCTGTTTCAGATGGAGCAGTTCCTTCCGTATATGTTATATAATAAAGAACTACACCAATGGATTGGATCCTATAAAGGCTATTCAAATTACGATTATATTATTCCACTGGTGAGGTATTATGGGCAGTACAAGACCATTGGCAAAGTGTTTAAATCCCTTTTAAAAGGTAACAAGGTTGACAGGTCTGACAGGTCTCTTGGTTTTGCTGCTAAAGACCTCCCCTGGAATGATGATTTGGTTAAAGCAAGGGCTCAATTTCCTGATTATAGAGTGGCAGTTGATTCTGCATCTGTAGTATTATTTGAAAATTATTTGAAAGAATGTAGGAACCTTGGAACTGCAATTGCATTGATTTATACACCGGAATATATTGAAGGCCAGGATTTTGTTAAGAATAGAGCCGAGATAATGAATATATTCAGTTCTCTGGCAAACAAGTATAACATTCCGTTTATTGATTATTCTAATGATTCCATATCCTATAAAAGAGAGTATTTTTATAACGCTTCTCATCTGAATGGGATAGGTGCCAGATTGTTCACAAGCAAATTGGCAAGTGATATAAAGAGTAATGAAGTGCTTGCGCAACAAATACGTAGCCAGCAAAATCAATTAATACATCAGGCATCATTAAAGAGTGGCGGAACCAAATATATGGCACACTAAATTCCGGATATTATTTGCCCCATATTCCCGTAGCTCTGCGATTAATGATTCTGCGGTATTGAATAGGTAAAATGATTGCCAATGGCACATAAGCAAGGCATGAACCCAAAACCACTCCTGAAGCTCCCATGCCAAGTGATTTAGCTAGAAATATTGCCAATGGAATGCTTATTACAGCTGTTATAACCGTAACATATAGTTGTAGCTTTATTTTGCCGGTTCCATTAATGAAGTAGGTAAAAATGCTTACCCAGACATTAATGAGTACAAAAATTGCAGAGGATAGTGAAAGTAAAAATGGAACTTTAACTTTCTCTCCTACCCACAGCATGTAAAATTGATTCGAGAAAAGGAGTAATAAGACCAGTATAATAGCAATTCCATACCATATTTTAATCAATGTCCTTGTTGACTTCCGGATCCAGTTAAAGTCTTCTTTAACAAATGCTTCCGTATAAGCTGACCAGTAAGTGTTGGTGATAATAACAAACAACATTGAAATTAATCCGAAATAACGGTAAGCAACATTATAGGAAGTAACAGCCTCTGGACCTACTACCTGGGTTATTATCAGGTTGTTGGCAGATATGATTACCACTACTGTGACCTGTATAATAAAGAACTGAAAACCCAGGCCTGCCAGATCTTTGAAATGATGGAAATCAACTTTTGAAATGGAGGGTCTGTAGCTCTTATAGTCGGAATTATAAAAATAAAATGAAGCGGCAATTAAAACAATGATTGGAGATGCTCCAAGTACAAGCCCGAGGTTTACCAGCGATGGCTGAGTAAAATGCATAAGTAGCAGTATTCCGATTAATGAAATGGCATTCCCAATGGGTTCAAAGGCGTTGCTTAGCGCAGGTCGCTGATCGGCTACAATGATTACAGATACAAGTTTAAGTATAAACCGCAATAGAAAGAAACCAACGGTTATCTGAACCAATAGCCTTAATTCATCAGCCATCTGCATTGGTGCATTTAGCACTTCAGACCAGTCTATGTTGGGAGATATCAACAGAAATATGATGAAGAAGAGGCCAAAAATCATTGTCAAAGCAGCATAGGTTGTACTGACGTAGATCCTGGCCAGGA
>CALCQV010000059.1 GCA_937894795.1 uncultured Bacteroidales bacterium | reverse complement strand
GATATCAGGTAATGGGGGCACATGGACACATGATCAGACCTGATGATCGATGGAAAATCGCCCTTTATATTAAACATGAGTTACAAAAACAATAAATTAAGCTGAGATGGAAAACCAATTTACCTTATCCCGAAATCTAAAGCTTGCTTCTATTGCTCTTATTGTTATCGGCGCAATTGTAGTTATCTACGCCTTCCTCACTCACCCAGAGCGAGCATGGGCCAACCTGTTGCTTAACAACTATTATTTCCTGTCACTTTCCATCGGCGCAAGTTTCTTCATCGCCATTCAATATATTACACAGTCGGGCTGGTCGTCAATGTTCAAAAGAGTGCCTGAAGCCATGATGGCCTATATTCCTTATGCCGGCATCATCATGCTCCTGCTCTTCTTTGGTATGGGGCAACTATATCATTGGAGCCATGCCGATGTGCTTGAAACCGATATGCTGGTTCAACATAAGTCGCCCTACCTGAATATCCCCTTCTTCTTCATCAGGCTGATCATCGTCTTTATCGTCTGGACCGTCATGACTCAGTTGCTCAGGAGAGCTTCACTGGCAGAAGACAAGATTGGCGGACAACAGTTTTTTGAAAAGAGTGAATTCCTTTCAAAGGTCTACATCTTCCTGCTGGCTATCACATTCAGCTTTGCCACATTCGACTGGATCATGTCGATTGATGTCCATTGGTTCAGCACCATCTTCGCACTAAAGAACTTTGTAGCCGCCTTCTATCACGGTTCTGTCATCATAGCACTGATAGTGATTCTACTGTATGAAAGGGGTTATTTCCCAAAACTGAACAAGAGCCATCTGCTTGACTTTTCGAGGTATATATTCATTCTTGCCATAATCTGGGGATACTTCACCTTCTCCCAGTTCATGCTTATTTGGTATGGCAACATCCCCGAAGAGACGGAATACTACGCACACCGCTTTAAGAATGGATTTGAGGTATTGTTCTATCTGAACTTCAGCATAAACTGGTTTATACCTTTCGTTCTGCTGTTATCACAGGCAATTAACAAGAATATCAAGGTTCTGAAAGCCATCTGCATTCTCCTCATTGCCGGACAATACCTCGATTTATATGAGCAGATTTTTGCCGGCGTGGTGCATCATCCGCTGTTTGGAATTACAGAAATTGGATTTTTCCTTGGCTTCTCGGGATTGTTTATCTTTATCACTGCCAGAGCACTGGCCTCTGCCCCTGTTATCCCGATGAATCATCCATATCTGGAAGAGAGTCTTGAACATCATGTACATTAACAGAAGAAAAAATATTATGAAACGATTCCTGCTTATTGCATTTCTGGTCCTTACGACCATACTGGCCAATGCCCAGGTAAAGGCACTTGAAGATATCAATACGCCTCAGCCCGAGATAGGTGTAGTAGAACACTTAAACGAGTATATTCCTGAAGGATTGATGGTAATGGATACCAAAGGTGAATTGAAAGACCTGAAGTCGCTCATCACCAAGCCAACAGTGCTTATACTTGTTTATTACAGATGTCCCGGTATCTGCAGCCCGCTGATGACCAGTGTGGCAGAAACGGTTGATAAGACTGACCTGGTATTAAACAAGGACTATCAGATACTGACCATCAGCTTTGACCCAAGGGAAGGCACAGACCTGGCCGTAAAAAAGAGGGCAAACTATCTGAACCTCATACAAAAGGATATAGATGCCGAGGGGTGGCAATTCTTTACAGCCGACAGTGCCAACATTGCCCTGATAACCGAAACCATTGGCTTCAAGTACAAAAGAGCAGGCAATGACTTCATGCATCCCGGGGTATTGACCATGATAAGCCCTGATGCCAAGATAACCAGATACCTACAGGGCACCTATTTCCTGCCGTTTGAATTCAAGATGGCCCTGGTTGAAGCATCAAAGGGAATAAGCGGCCCCACCATCAACAAGGTACTGCAATTCTGCTATTCATACGACCCCGCAGGTCAGGAGTATGTGCTTAATGTCACAAAAATGGCCGGAACCGTCATTCTGGCTGTCGCTATTATCATTTTCCTTATTCTTGCCCTTAAGCCAAAAAGAAAATCAACCACTTAAATAATAGTACACAGAACAAATGGAAAACAATCACTTACCCAACTATTTAGAATATAGGGGAAAACGCACGGGCTTGCTTGGCTGGTTGACCACTACCGACCATAAGCGGATAGGCCTGTTGTACTTCTATTCCATGATGACCTTCTTTTTAACAGGTGCCGTGCTGGGAATACTGATGCGGTTGGAACTCATTGCGCCGGGCAGACAGCTCGTTGATGCCCAGACCTATAATGCATTCTTCACGCTGCACGGATTGGCAATGATATTCCTCTTTGTAATTCCGGGCGTAGGTGCCGTATTTGGAAACTTCATGCTTCCAATAATGCTTGGTGCCAAGGACGTTGCATTTCCAAAAGTCAATCTCTTAAGCTGGTATCTCTATGTACTGGGCGCCATAATAGTACTCACTTCCCAGTTTATGGGTGATGGCCCACCTGATACCGGATGGACCTTCTATGCCCCATACAGCCTTAAAACCCAAACCAATGTAGTGGCGGCAGTATTCGGTGCCTTCGTGTTAGGCTTTTCATCCATACTCACAGGCCTCAATTTTATCACCACCATGCATAGAATGAGGGCTCCGGGTATGGGTTGGAAGCGAATGCCCATGTTCGCCTGGACTCTCTATGCCACAGGCTGGATACAACTGCTGGCAACTCCCATTGTAGGTATCACCCTGCTCATGCTGGCTGCCGAACGATTGCTGGGTATAGGCTTCTTTGATCCCGCAATTGGAGGCGACCCCATTTTATTCCAACACCTCTTCTGGACTTACTCCCACCCCGCAGTATATATAATGATTCTGCCGGCTATGGGTGTCATCTCTGAAATCATACCAACCTTCTCCCGCAAACCGCTGTTTGGCTATACTGCTCTTATTGTATCATCCATGGCCATAGCTTTCGTGGGCTATTTTGTGTGGGGACACCACATGTTCACCTCAGGCATGAGTGAAGGCGCCCGCTGGGTATTCTCCTTCCTCTCCTTTATTGTTGCCATCCCGTCAGCCATCAAGGTGTTCAACTGGACGGCTACCCTCTATAAGGGGGCAATAAACCTGCAAACTCCCTTCTGGTGGGCAATGGCCTTCATCTTCGTCTTCATGATAGGAGGCTTCTCAGGATTGGTTGTAGGTTCACTGGCTACCGATATCCATGTTCATGATACCTATTTTGTGGTAGCTCACTTCCATTACATCGTATTCGGCGGAACCGGATTCGCATTCTTTGCAGCAATGCACTACTGGTGGCCAAAAATATATGGGCGCATGTACAATACCAAGATTGCCAACATCGGACTGCTTATCTTCTTCACCGGCTTCAACATGCTCTATTTCCCTATGTTTATTCTCGGACTCATGGGTATGCCGCGCCGCTATTACGATTACCTCCCGCAATTCCAGGATGGTAATGTTATCTCTACCATTGGATCATGGATCATGATTTCAGGGCTTATTATCATTATCACCAACCTTATCAGGGCTAAGAAACAAACCGGTAAGATTGTCGATAATCCATGGAACGGGCCTACTTTGGAGTGGTCCATTCAGTCGCCTCCCACACTTGAGAACTTTGAAGAGTTGCCTGTAGTAACCCATGGTCCTTATGAATTCAAATAATCAGAATATGGAAACAGCCATTCATACACATTCAGATATGCACCGTGATGATACAGCCTCCAAGTTAGGGATGTGGTTGTTCATATTCACTGAGATACTGCTCTTTGGCGGCCTGTTCATCGTTTATTCGGTATACAGATACATGAATCCGGTAGCCTTCCATCTTGCTCACGAAGAGTTGAGCATTACCATGGGGCTTATCAATACCATTATCCTGCTCATTAGCAGTGCTACGGTTGCCATGTCAATCACCGCCATCCAGAAGGGCGATAAGCGCCTTTCACTCTATATGGTAGGTGCCACCATACTGCTGGCCTTGGTATTCCTCATAAACAAGTACTTTGAGTGGGGCAGCAAGTTTGAGCACGGAATGTATCCCGGCTCTGATTTGATGGATATGCTCAGCAATGGTGATATGCTCTTCTTCAGCCTCTATTTCTTCATGACAGGCCTTCACGGCGTACATATTATTGTTGGCATGGTGCTGCTGGCAGTTTCCTGGTTTAAGATAAAGAAGGATGCCGTTAGAAGCGATAAGTATGCCCTTTTGGAAAATAGCGGGCTTTACTGGCATTTGGTCGATCTTATCTGGATCTTCCTCTTCCCACTATTTTATCTCATTCATTAAAACCGATAAGCCATGAGCAAGGAAAACAATCATATATCCTCCTATAAAGACCATCTGCTGGTGCTGGCACTTCTTATTACACTAACGGTAATAACCGTTGCCATTACAAGCATAGAGCTGAATGCTTTTAATACTGCAGCAGCCATGTTGATTGCCTCCTGTAAGGCGGCAATAGTGCTGCTTTACTTCATGCACCTGCGTTTTGACCAGAAAATATTCCTCATCATGGCATTTCTGGTCATTGCCTTGCTGGTTGTCGTGATCGGAATTACGTTTATTGATTATTTATACAGATAACAGGAAATTATGTACTCAGGAGCTTCAAATCTAGTAACAACCACTGATAATGCCTTCTTCTTGATCATAGGTATCTCAGTGATCTTTTTTGTAGGGATCTTAGCCACCATTATCTGGTTCATAATCAGGTACAACAAATCAAAGCACCCGGTTGCCGAGCAGATTCATGGCAGTAACACGCTGGAGATTGCCTGGACAATTATCCCTTTGATTCTGGTACTCGTCATGTTCTTCTACGGGTGGTCAGGCTACTCCCCGGTAAGGAATGCGCCCAAGGATGCCATGCGTATAGAAGCTACCGCCCGCATGTGGTCCTGGTCGTTCGAGTATCCCAATGGAATTAAGACCGACACCCTGTACATTCCTGTCGACAAGCCTGTCGTACTCGACCTTATTTCTGTGGATGTTATACACAGCTTATATATCCCAGCATTCAGAATCAAGGAAGACATGGTGCCCGGCCGTACCAACAGGATGTGGTTCATAGGGCAGAAACCCGGTAATTATGAACTGTTCTGCGCCGAATATTGCGGACTCTCGCACTCCTACATGTTCACTGAAGTGAAAGTGCTTGAGCAGGACAAGTATGATGCATGGCTGGCGCAACGCTCTGATACGGCAGCCACGGCTGCTGCCACTGCCGATCCGGCGGTTGCAGGTCGTAGGCTTATTGAGAGCAACGGCTGCCTGGCATGCCATTCATCTGACGGTACAAAGCTGGTAGGCCCTTCATTCAAGGGTATCTATGATCATAAACAAGCCGTGGTAACCAATGGACAAACACGTGAAATAACCGTAAACGATGAGTATATCATTCGTTCCATCTATGAGCCTGACGCCGATGTGGTTGAAGGATTCCGTAAAGGACAAATGGTAACCTATAAAAACCAACTCAGTGAAGATGACATCAAGTTGATCATTGAGTACCTTAAGACTATTAAATGATCAACCGATTGATTTTATCACTGAAATCAATAACCCAACTCGTTAAGACAGGCATTTCACTGAGTGTGGCATTAACAGCTGCCACAGGCTATCTGATCAGCATAGGGGTATTTGATTTTCAGGTAATATATGTCTATACAGGCATTCTTCTTCTTGCCATGTCGGCCTCTGCTATCAACCAGATACAGGAACGGAGTGCCGATAAATTAATGCCGCGTACCAAACAGAGGCCACTGATCTCCGGGAGCATCTCACTGCATGCCTCCGTAATTATAGCGGTTTCAACGGCCGTTGCCGGTTTTGCCATACTATGGTACTTCTTTGGAATAGTACCTGCATTAATGGGACTGTTCAATCTGGCCTGGTACAATGTGGTCTATACACCGCTCAAATATAAAACAGCCTTTGCAGCGGTACCCGGCGGTATTGTCGGAGCCGTACCACCCGTAATTGGATGGGTGGCCGGGGGCGGTCCTGTATGGCACATATCATCCATGGCACTGGCCCTGTTCTTCTTCATGGGGCAGGTTCCCCACTTCTGGCTTATCATCCTCAAATACTCGGCTGAATATAAGCTTGCAGGAATAAAATCAATTACCGACAAATTCAGTACTGTTCAAATAAGGCGCTTGGTTGCTATTTGGGCTATCGCCACAGCTTTGTGCGGCTCATTACTGGCATTCATGATAATATTAAACCACAACCTGTCATTCTTTCTTATCCAGCTATCCTCACTGGCCCTCATAATATATTTCATACTCTGGCTGGTTGCTCAATCATCAACCGGTTCCCGCAGGGCATTTATAAGCATTAACGCATATTACCTCATAGTTATGATATTAATAATAACTGACATCATTATCGGTCGCAGTTAATCATAGATTATTGCTTCCAATAAACGCCGATTGAGATACCTAATGATTGTAATTGGTCACAGTTAATCATAGATTAATGCTTCCAATAACCGCCGATTGAGATAACTAATGATTGTAATTGGTCGCAGTTGATCAAAGATTATAGCTTCCAACCCTTAAGATCAGAAAAAAAAGGAGCCGAAGCTCCTTTCTTTAATAATACAACCCCCCGGCCATATTAGTATCATTTGTTGGGTGTGTACACTATTGCGAGCAATTCTCCTGATCTGCCCGCCTTAACACCGCAATTTTCCGTTAATTTATCGTCCTTATCCAGATTGCTGATCACTGTAACCTTTACATTTCCACAGTTACAATCTGCGAGATCGCCAATCTCATCATTTGAAACCCACTCGGCCTTGTTGCCATCAATAACACCGTTAAACTTATAAACATTCTTCTTATTGAGTCGCAGGTTATTAAAGTAGTCAACAGCGTACTTTATTTTCTCCTGGGTAGAGATGGTAGTATATACAAAATTAATACCTTTTTCATCAAAGTCATACACATGAGCCACATTTATTTTATTTTTATCGATAGATTTCTGACAATAATACACAATACGGCCCGGTGTGGAGTGTTTAACCCAAACCTCATCAGTATTCAGATTATTAAAATTGGAATATTCCATTATGACCAAAGTACTGTCAAGGCCAAGCATCAGGCCCGGCGACTTGTGGCCTGATTGAGCATTAACAAAACTGACAACACAGAATAATGTAACGAATAGTAATAACTTTTTCATGGCACTTTTTTTGGGGGGTGATTTCCGACAAATTTACGGTGCCATATTGCCCGAATCAATTCGTTAAATTACTTATTTTACACAGGTTACTTTTGAGGAAACCAATACGTGTTTATACGTATTGACCCCGCTGATCAAGCAAAAGCCGGCAGTCAGTTATTAAATCACCCAATCGGGTCACTTAATAACATGGGCTGTTTCGTTAAAAAATGACAGTCAGGAATAAAACTCAAACCGTGTTAATCTGCAGGCAGGCATTGATGGCTTTCAGATCACGGGTACTGTTGGTCATCACCAGCAGATTATCGCCTGGCAGGATAACTGTATTGCCATTGGGCGTAATGTACTGCTTGTTCCGTTCAATCATCACTATCAGGGCATCGCGTGGAAAGCCGAGATCCACAATTCTCTTATTAGCCTGTGGGCAATCCGGTGGAATGGAAATTTCAACCAATTCATTCTTGAAGCCTTCCGTAAGCTCCAGCTCCAGCGGGTAGCGGCGGGCTGCTGATACATGCTTGTCAACTTTAAGCCAGCGGGCAATGACCATCAGGGTTGTGCCCTGCAAGGCCACAGAGGTCACTGCAATAAAGAAAACAATGTTGAAGATAATGGAGCCTTTCTCCACTCCGGCATTCACAGCCATGGCCGCAAATATAATAGGCACCGCCCCTCTTAGTCCCACCCATGATATAAAGGTCATCTCCCTAAACTTCATCTTGAAGAGAGCAAGGCTCACAAATACACCCAATGGACGGGCTATCAGTATCAGGAACATGGAAACGGCCAATCCTATTCCAATGATTGGAACTATGTCGTGTGGATTTACCAGCAATCCAAGTGTGATAAACATTATAATCTGCATCAGCCACGCCTGTCCGTCGTAGAATTTTGTCAGGCTCTTCTTATGTATGAAGCTGCTGTTGCCAAGCACAAGGGCCACCACATACACTGAAAGAAATCCATTACCGTAACCAAAGGCACTGATGGCATAGGTAAAGAGTATAATGGCCATAATCAGTACCGGGTAAAGTCCATCATAATCAAGCTTGATCTTGTTTATAATCCAAACGCTTGCTTTACCAAGTAAAATGCCATAAAGCAATCCCAGCGACATCTGAATCACAAACTGCAAGGCCACATCCCATACTCCTACAAGCTCATTGCCAAGCACCTGTATGAAAGAAATGGTAAGAAAGTAAGCCATGGGGTCATTGCTTCCTGATTCAAGTTCCAGCAGTGGCCTGAGTCGCCCACGCAAACCAATATTCTTGGACCTCAGTATGGAAAACACGGCTGCGGCATCGGTCGACGACACAATGGAGCCGAGCAGCAGACCCTCAATCAGGGAAAAGTCAGTAAACTTCCACACAAAGAGCCCTGTGGCTCCCGCCGTAAGCAAAACACCCACCGTGGCAAGCGTAATGCCTTTCCACATCACGGGCCCCACACTCTCAAACTTGGTATCAATACCGCCCGAGAAGAGTATGAATATCAAGGCTATGGTACCCAGCTTCTGTACCAGCTCAAAGTCATTGAACGGTATCTTGCCTATGCCGTCAACCCCCGCAAGGATGCCAATAGATAGAAATATTAAAAGGGAAGGTACGCCGAGCCGGCCACTGGTTTTACTGGCCACAATACTCAGAAACAACAAAATCGAGGTAAAAAGAATTAAATTTTCAGTATTTATCAAACTCATTCGGTAAAAATTGGTTTTAGGGTAACAAAAAGATTCCTAAATTTACAACATACTGCTTACAACAACCGACATCCAATTTATTTTTTTTCACAATAATTAAATGCCATGAAAAAGTACTTTATCCTGATTCTGTTTTCAACGGTTCTGATTTCCTGTAACCAAACCAATACAGGCAATGCCACTGACAACAAACCTGCGGTCAGTGCCGCCATAGAGAACATGAAAACCATTGAGCTCAATGTCACCGGTATGACCTGTACGGGCTGTGAAAACACCATTGAAACAGCATTGTCCAAAATTGACGGTGTGGTATCATCGGAAGCCATTCATACCAAGGCATCTGCCACCGTTTCATTTGATTCAACCAAGGTTGACAGAGTGTTGTTAACGCAGACTATCAACAATCTGGGTTATCAGGTGGTTGAATAGTAAAGTCAAATAATTTCAGGCCCTGTTATTCAGCCGGATATTTGTTATATTTGAACAGCCAACAATACTACCATTCCTTATGCGTGTAATCAAGAAGATTTTTAACTTCTATTATGAAGGTTTCAGAAGTATGACCATTGGTAAAACACTGTGGCTCATAATATTGATAAAGCTATTCATCATGTTCGCCATACTGAAGATATTCTTCTTTCCCAATTTCCTTAAAACGAACTTCAATAGTGATGAGGAGCGCAGCAACTATGTAATTGAACGATTAACCACACCAAAATAAAACTATATGTTAGAATCATTCGACTATTCACTGATTGATTGGTCAAGAGGGCAATTTGCACTCACCGCCATGTATCACTGGATATTTGTTCCACTGACCCTGGGACTAGGCTTCCTCGTGGCCATAATGGAGAGTATCTATGTAAAGACAGGCGATCCTGAATGGAAGCGCATCACCAAGTTCTGGATGACCATCTTTGGAATTAACTTTGCCATAGGGGTAGCCACCGGCATAATCCTGGAATTTGAATTCGGCACCAACTGGTCCAATTACTCCTGGTTTGTCGGTGATATCTTCGGTGCCCCATTGGCCATTGAAGGTATCATGGCCTTTTTCATGGAGTCCACCTTTATTGCCATCATGTTCTTCGGCTGGACCAAGGTCAGCAAGAAGATGCATCTGTTATCCACCTGGCTGGTAGCATTTGGCGCCAGTTTATCGGCATTGTGGATTTTGGTTGCCAATGCATGGATGCAGCTGCCTGTGGGCATGGTATTCAACCCCGACACGGCCCGCAATGAGATGGTCAACTTCTGGGATGTGCTCCTCTCCCCCATGGCAGTAAGCAAGTTCACCCACACCATCTCATCATCATATACACTTGCAGCCCTGGTGGTCATTGGCATCAGTGCCTGGTTCCTTCGCAAGAAGAGACACCTGGTATTTGCCAAGAGGAGTATTGTGCTGGCAGCCGTTTTCGGGCTGGTCACCTCCTTATTCACGCTCCTTACGGGCGACTACAGCGCCAAAGTTATTGCCAAGCATCAGCCTATGAAATTTGCCGCCTTTGAAGGCCTTAACATAGGACAACGCGGTGCCCCGCTGGTAGCCATTGGTATTGTATCAACCACACCCGAAGATCCGAATAACGAGAATATCAAGGACTTTGCCTTCAAGATTGAAATTCCCAACTTTCTCTCTTACATGGCTTTCTCTGATTTCAATGCCTTCATTCCCGGCATCAAGGACCTGATGGAGGGTAATGAAGAACATGGAATCATGTCGGCTACAGAGAAAATCACCCGTGGTAAGCTTGCCATTGATGCCCTGGCCGAATACAAACAGGCCAAGGAGGCCGGCAACATGGAGAAGGTGGCTGAAGCCAAATCCATACTCGATGAGAACTTTAAATATTTCGGTTACGGCTACTTTATCAATAATCCCAACGACCTGATACCGAGCATGCCAATCACCTTCTACAGCTTCCATATCATGGTTGCCCTGGGCGTGTGGTTCATCATGTTCTTTGGCATCATACTGCTGCTGGTGTACAAGAACAAGATATCAGGAGCAGGCTTCTGGCTTGTGGTGGCCATCATCAATATTCCGCTGGCCTTTCTGGCTTCACAGTCAGGCTGGGTTACCGCCGAAATGGGAAGGCAGCCTTGGGTAATTCAGGATCTGATGCCTACCATGACCGCTGTTTCCAAACTCGACACCAATGCGGTAATCACCACCTTTATCCTTTTTGCACTGATATTCACCACGCTGCTTATAGCCGAACTGAGCATCATGTTCAAAACCATCAAGGCAGGCCCCAAAGCCATTACCGAAACCGGTAACCCCAAGGCTGTGAAAGAAGATGCTTCATCCGCCGGAAATGACCAATTAAGTAACTAATAAGGAGGAAACAGACTATGTTTGAAACATTATCACATTTAGCCCTTCAGCAATATTGGTGGGTCATCATATCAATTCTGGCAAGTGCCCTTGTATTCCTGATGTTCGTTCAGGGAGGACAGACCTTAATATATACGCTCGGCAAGAATGAAAACGATCGCAGCCTGATCATCAACACACTCGGCCATAAATGGGAACTCACTTTCACCACGCTGGTCACTTTCGGTGGTGCCTTCTTTGCATCCTTCCCATTATTCTACTCCACCAGCTTCGGCGGTGCCTATTGGGTATGGATCATCATTCTCTTTGCCTTCATTATACAGGCTGTTTCTTATGAATACCGCAAAAAACCGGGCAATGTATATGGAAAGCGCACTTTTGAAACCATGCTCTTCATCAATGGAGCCGTCGGCACCATCCTCATTGGCACTGCCGTGGGCACCTTCTTCAATGGCAGCATGTTCTCCGTTGATAAAGGCAATATCACACAGATGTATGATACAGCTATTTCAAGATGGGAAACTCCCTTTTACGGTCTTGAAGCGGTTCTCAACTGGCACAATGTAGCACTTGGACTGGCTGTTTTCTTCCTGGCCCGTGTGCTGGGTATCCTTTTCATTGTTAACAGTGTTAAAAGCCATACCATCTTTGAACAAGCTCTGAAGCATATATGGTATAATGCCATCCCATTCCTGGTATTCTTCCTTGCTTTTGCAACGAATCTGCTGTTAAAGGATGGCTTTGCCTATGATCCCGCCAGCGGTGTAGTCAGCATGGAGCCCTATAAATACCTGCACAATTTCATTGAAATGCCAGTGGTGGCCGGAATCTTTATTGTTGGAGTAGTGCTGGTGCTCATGGGCATCA
Organism: uncultured Bacteroidales bacterium; assembly: GCA_937894795.1. Taxonomy (GTDB): domain Bacteria; phylum Bacteroidota; class Bacteroidia; order Bacteroidales; family Lentimicrobiaceae; genus Lentimicrobium. Next base: position 5,224 of record CALCQV010000059.1, on the reverse strand, counting down.
TGCGGTTCATGTTCTGCCGTAACTACAAGGCTATCTGGTTTGCAGGTGCCGGCACCATGCTCACAGTCTTTGCACTCTTCCTGGTGGCAGGCTTCAACAACACCGCCTATTACCCATCAACTTTCGACCTGCAAAGCTCACTAACCATACAGAACAGCTCATCAAGCCACTACACACTTACAGCCATGAGCTATGTTTCACTGTTTGTTCCGGTGGTCATTGCCTATATTTACTGGGTCTGGCGGTCACTCAACAAGAAGCAGATGACCATTGAAGACCTTGATAAAGACAATACGCACGTTTATTAATCACAAAACCTGACAATTATGTACATAGATAAGATATTATGGTTACTTGCCTGGCCCGTTATGATTGCCCTATCCTATTATTTATGCTTATTCCTGCTTAAAAAGCTCGATAAGCAGATCATGAATGACCCGTCGGGCGAAGACACCATGCCCTGAAACATACAGTAATACTCAAAACCCAAAGGCTGCCCCTCAAAAGGCGGCCTTTGTCGTCATTTATATTAGGTAGAAGTATGAATGATAAGACTAAAAAAATTATTTTTGTAACTGCAACCAATTAAAACTCTAATCCGAACGATGAAAAAAATTACCGGCACGCTCTTACTCTTTGCATTGATGCTTACATTTTTGGGTGCATCAGCACAGGATACCCCCAAGGATTATCGCACGTATCCCCATTGGATTGACATGATGCAGGATCCTGAAGCCAATTTCTTTGAAACGCAGAAAGCATTCAATGAATACTTTGAGGGTCGCGAAATGACTAAAGGCAGCGGATACAAGCTGTTCAAAAGATGGGAATACTGGATGGAGAAGCAGGTAACCCCTGAAGGCAGGAAACCATCACCCTATCGTGATCTTGAAACAATAAAAGCACTCCGCTCAGGCAGTCGTTCCTCAATCATGGGTGAATGGGTATCACTAGGCCCCAGCACCGTTCCCTCAGGCTACAATGGATACCGCGGACTGGGCAGGGTCAATGCCGTTGGCTTCCACCCCACTGACGTCAATACCATATATATAGGTGCACCTTCAGGCGGTTTATGGCTTACACATGATGGCGGCGCAACCTGGGAAAGTCATACCGACATATTGCCTACGCTGGGCATTTCGGCCGTTATAGTTGACTATGTGAACCCCGATGTTGTCTATGTAGGAACAGGCGACCGTGATGCAGGAGATGCCCCCGGAGCCGGCGTATGGAAGAGCTATGATGGCGGCATCACCTTTGAACCGGCAAATGTTGGCATGGAACAGGGAGTGATCAGCAGGCTTATGATCCACCCCACCATTAATAATATTATAATCGCTGCCACCGGCAGCGGTATCTACCGCAGTGAAAACAGCGGAACTACCTGGACCAAGTCGGTCAGTGGCAACTTCAAGGACGTAGTGTTCAAGCCCGGCAATCCTGATGTGGTCTATGCTGCCTCCTCAGGCCGCTTCTACCGCTCGGTTGATAATGCCGTCACCTTCGAGGAAGTCACCAATGGCCTTACCGGCGGTTACCGCGGTGCCATTGCCGTTTCACCCGAAGACCCTGCAGTGGTCTACTTCCTGGTTACCAACAGTGAATCGTTCAAGGGTTTATACCTCTCCACCAACAGCGGCTTAACCTTCAACCTCCAGTCAACCTCTCCCAATATCATGAGCTGGAACTGCAATGGCGGTACCGGTGGACAAGCATGGTATGACCTCGACATTGCCTGCGACCCAACCAATGCCGATATCATCTATGCCGGAGGAGTAAACTGCTTCAAATCAAGCAATGCCGGCCTTACATGGTCAATCAACTCCCACTGGTGGGGTGATTGCGGCGTTCCCTCAGTACATGCTGACCTGCACGTGCTTGAGTATAACCCACTTAGCAACCGCCTCTATGCAGGCAACGACGGTGGGGTTTACTGGACCGACAATGGCGGAATATCATGGACTGAAATAAGCAACGGCCTCGTTATCAGTCAGGCATATAAAATAGGACAGAGTGCCACCTATAAGGATTATGTGATCAACGGCTACCAGGATAACGGCACCTCAAGCTATACAGGCCCTGAATGGGTAAATGTAGGTGGCGGCGACGGTATGGAATGTGCCTATGACCCCACTGATGAAATGTTTAGCTACTCCACCATCTATTACGGCAGCATTGACCGTCATCAGAACCATGGTTACAATGGACAGATTGCCGGCGATGGCGTGAACGGAATCAACGAAAGCGGTGCCTGGGTAACCCCTTTCCTCATTGACCACAACGATGGTAATATAATGTTCATAGGCTATGATAACATCTGGCGAAGCACCAACATCAAAGCCCAGAATGCTGACGATGTTGTGTTTACCAAGATCTCAAGCATGAACATGAACGACTTTGATGTAATGGCACAATCAGATGCCAATACCGATATCTTGTATGCTTCCAGCGGAAGCGTGCTCTATCGCTCTGACAACGTTAAGGCGCTCAACGTTCAGTGGACCAACCTCACACAGTTCCTGCCTATTGGCAATACTATTACAGCCATTGAAACCAGCCCGGTTGATGAAAATACGGTTTATCTGGTACAGCAAAACAGGGTATTCAAATCGGCCAACAAAGGCATATCATGGACAGAGATCACCGGCAACCTGCCCGATGTACAGATGAACACGCTGGTCTATTATCATAACAGCCTCGAAGGTTTGTACCTGGGTACCAATATCGGAGTGTTCTACCGCGATGTGAATACCCCCGAATGGATACTCTACTCCGAAGGACTGCCGGCTGCTGCCCGCATCACGGAACTTGAAATATACTATTCACCCGATGGAGCCCAATTTGACATACTGCGCGCAGGTACTTACGGCCGCGGCTTATGGGAATCAACCCTCTATTATACTGACCCAACTGCCGACTTTATAGCCGACAAGCTGATGGTACCGGTAAGTTGTCCCGTAAACTTCACTGACTTATCATCAGGTGTCCCTTTTAACAGGGAATGGCATTTTGAAGGCGGAACCCCTTCAACCTCAACCGACAAGAATCCGCAGGGAATCATGTTTGAACAGCCCGGCACATACAACATCACTCTTATTGTATCAAACCTGGCAGGTATTGACACCATCGTGAAGCAGGCTTACATTGAAGCAAGCTCCACCCTGCTGCCCTTGACTGACTTTACCTCTACCCGTCACTCATTCTGTACCGGCGATACCGCCATTGTTTACTTTACGGATATGAGTGACCACTGCCCAACAGGCTGGTTGTGGGAATTTGAACCCACAGAGGTAACCTTCCTTGAAGGCACTGATGCAAACTCCCCTAACCCGGTGGTCTCCTTTGACGGTGACTTCTCCTATTCTGTAACCCTCACCGTTACCAACATCAATGGCAGCAGCTCAATAATCCGCGATGATTATGTGGTTATGGGCGGCATGTCGCTCCCATTCACCGAGAACTGGGAAGGCGGTGAAATGCAACCCAATGGATGGGAAGTGGTCAACCCTGATAACAATGTTACCTGGGACATATACACCATCTCAACCGACTCCTCCGTGAACAAAACGGCCCGCATGAACTTCTGGAACTATAATGTACCTCCGGGACGCCGCGACCAGCTTATAAGCCCTCCCATGAACTTCTCAGGCTACAACAACGCCTATCTGGGCTTTGAACATTCCTACATCAGGCGCTTTGCACAGGTTTCTGACTCCCTGCTCATCCATATCTCAACCGATTGCGGTGCAACGTGGACCAAGGTAATTGCCTTTGGTGAAGATGGTACCGGTATCTTCGAAACATACCCCGTCTCCATCGTTGAAATCGTTCCCCAATCACCTGACGACTGGTGCAACGGTCCTGAAAACCCCGTTTGTAACCTCGTCGACTTGTCGGCATGGGTAGGCAATGAGAATGTAAGGATCATGTTTGAAACCGTGCACCGTCGCGGCAACAACCTCTATATCGACAACATATTTGTATCGGCAGGTATCGGCGTTAATGATCAGAAGCTCTCCACCATTGCAGGCGTTGACATCTATCCTAATCCCGGAAATAACCTCTTCAGTCTGAGGTCTGAAAAGGAACTGTCGAATCCGTTGGTACAGATTTTCACTACCGGCGGCAAACAGGTTTACAGTCGTCAGCTGCCGTCAGGCAAAGAATGGTCTATCAATACCGGAACCCTGCCTGCAGGCTTCTACCTCTTCAAGGTCATCAGCACCAATGGCTCATGGAATGAAAAGCTCATTGTAAAATAACTATTAACACAATATCGTGAGAAGGCCGGCCAAAACCGGCCTTTTTACTTATTTTTGCATATCTAAACCACTGCCCGAATGAATCTGTTCTATTACGGCCAAGCCAACCTCAGGGAGCTGTTCCATAGCGGCAACCACCATATTTCACTCCCTGATGACGAAGCCGCCCATCTTAAAGTGTTCCGCATGAAACAGGGCGACCTGCTGCTTGTTACCGATGGCATGGGCCAGCTGGCAAAAGCCGTGGTGGTTGAAATAACCAACAAGTCGAACATTCTTCAGATTACTGAAGTCAGATCATACCCGCAACCGCAGCACACCATCCACATTGCTGTGGCCCCCACCAAGAACCTGGCCCGCTTTGAGTGGTTCCTTGAAAAAGCAACTGAAATTGGCATCGATGAAATCACCCCCTTCTTCGGTGAACACTCTGAAAGGGTAAACCTAAGGCCCGACAGGCTGAACAAGGTGCTGGTATCGGCCATGAAGCAATCGCTCAAACCTTACCTGCCAAAGCTTAATGAACCAGTAACGCTCAGGGAGTTTCTTAACAGAAGCAGCAACACCGGCAACCAATTCATAGCATGGCTTGATAAAAACAGTGAGCAGCTACACTTAAAGAAGCGAATTGCCGTTAATAAACCGGCAACCATATTAATAGGGCCTGAGGGCGATTTTAGCCTTCAGGAGGTGGAATCCGCCAAGGCTAAGGGATTTATTCCCGTGTGTCTGGGCAGTTCACGCTTGCGCACCGAAACCGCTGCCCTGGCCGCCTGCTTTATCGTTAACCTGGTGAATGAACCTGACCTGTCAGGCTACCCCTTAACATTTGAATAGATGATGCGAAAATATTTATTTATAACCCTGCTGCTCTTCGCCGGTTTCCACATGTCACACGCCCAGGGAACCCTGCAGATTGCCCTCATGAAATACCGCGGAGGCGGCGACTGGTATGCCAACCC
>CALCQV010000058.1 GCA_937894795.1 uncultured Bacteroidales bacterium | reverse complement strand
GATGGGGCTTATGTATTTCACTACAAGTGAGGGGATTATCATCATCATAAAGCATACAGTCAGGGCTGCCATATTGATAATCAGTATTTCCCATATATTAATTGAAACAGGCACCTGTGACAGAAAGTAGGAATCGGGAGGCAATGGAATCACACCAAAGGTCTTTTGCACCCAAATAAGTATCAATGCCACAGCATTACCCCATAAAAGTCCAAATAAGGTGATATAGGCGGATGTATACAGGAAGATTTTTCGGACACTGCCAACACTGGCTCCCATTGCTTTCAGAATTCCGATATCAGCAGTATGCTCCAGAATAAGTATCAGCAATGTAGAGATAATGGTTATGCCTGATACTAATGTCATTAGGATCAGAATAATGAGAACATTAAGGTCTTGTATTTCAATCCAGTCAAATATCTGGGGATAAAGCTGCCGGATAGTCTGAGTGTTAAGGTCAAAGCCTATGGCAGAGTATACCTGCTCTGATATACTCTCCAGGTTCTTGAAATCGTCAATTAATACTTCATAGCCTGAAACCTCACCCTCAGTCCAATTATTAAGCCGACGGATATGCCTGATATCACCCAGAATATACATTTCGTCGAATTCCATTAATCCGGTATCATAAATTCCCGAAACTTTAAATGGCCTGCCTCTCACATTATTGTCAATAATAAAATATACCCTTACAGCATCACCCACCTTAAAGTTGAGCAGATTGGCAATCTTTTGTGATATAAGTATCTCGTTGCTTGTGGCAGAATCCTGAAATTCAGGAATCATGCCACTCACCATTTTCTGTTTGAAAAATGACCAATCATAATCCTTGTTTATACCTTTCAGAACAACCCCGTGAATTTGTTGGTCAGTCTTGATAATCCCGGCTTTTAATCCAAATGGCTGCAGGTGGCTGACTCCTTTAATAGCTTTAACTCTTGAAAGGTCCTTATTAGTGATACTAATAGGAGTCGGCTCGTATGAATTATTGGAATCAAAATGTGAAATCTGGATATGAGAACCAAACCCGACTACTTTTTGACGTATTTCTTTTTGGAATCCTTTGAGAACGGCCACAGAAACAAGCATAACAGCAATACCCAGCGCAATTCCCGCTATTGCAACCCTGATTATGGGACGAGAGAAGGATGCTCCTGATTTAGTTCTGATACGTGTACTTATGAAATACTCAAAGTTCATTCGGCATGAATTTTGGCAAAGTTAACAATAAGACTTAGATTTGTGATTAACATTTAAAGCCTTCATAACTCATGAGAATTAAACTACTACCCTATATACTCGTCAGCCTTTTATTTACTTCATGTTTTCATACACGCCAGTTACAGGAAAATGTTGCTCCGATTGCAACTGTTGATTCGTCAACAGCGGCACCTGTAAGAAAGATACAGATAAAACCGGGAGCAGAAAGGACACATAAATATTTTAATAAACTTCGTAATCATCCGCAGGTAGCTGTTGTTGCCAACCAAACATCACTTATCAGAAACACCCATTTGGTTGACAGTTTATTGAACGGGGGCATCAACATAGTAAAGGTATTTACGCCCGAGCACGGCTTTCGGGGTTCAGCAGATGCTGGTGCTTTAATAGAGAATGAAACAGATGCAAAAACTGGACTTCCAATCATCTCCTTGTATGGAAATCATAAAAAGCCTACGCCTGAAGATTTAGCGGGCGTTGATATTGTTGTATTCGATCTTCAGGATGTAGGTACCCGCTTTTATACCTATATCTCGACTATGACTCTTGTAATGGAAGCCTGCGCTGAACAGAGTATCCCAATGCTGATTCTTGATCGCCCCAATCCCAATGGTTTTTATATTGATGGGCCCATACTGGAAACAAAACACAAATCATTCATCGGGATGCACAATGTGCCGGTAGTTCATGGAATGACAATGGCAGAGTATGCCCGAATGGTTAATGAAGAAGGATGGCTGGAAAAAGGTGTAAAATGTGACCTCGACTGGATTACCTGTTCAGGGTACAATCACCATTTATTCTACAACTTACCGGTGAAACCCTCCCCTAACCTACCCGATATGAATTCGGTAATCCTCTATCCATCACTTTGTTTCTTTGAAGGAACAAAGGTAAGCGTAGGCCGTGGCACTGAATTTCCCTTTTCAGTTATTGGCTATCCTGAATATGTTGACAAGAGTTTCAGCTTTACACCGGTTAGTAGCACCGGTGCCATGAATCCTCCGTATAAGGATCAGGTATGCTATGGCAAGGATTTCAGGGATTCTGTTCAGTCATTAAAGGATAATCCCGGATTAAGACTTAGGTGGTTGATAGATATGTATAATGCTGATCATAATAAAGCCAACTTCTTTACTTCTTTTTTCACTAAACTGGCAGGTACTGAGAAACTTAAGGAACAAATTGAAGCAGGATTGGATGAAGCTGCAATCAGACAATCATGGCAGGCTGACCTTGATGCTTTTAAGCGTATCAGATCAAAATATCTATTGTACAGAGACTTTTAGTACAATACTGCAAAGCACTTCTATCATCCATATTTTCAATTATGACAGGCTGTGATTTGTTACCCAAGTAAAATATCAGAAGTATAACGAATACTAATATTTATCAGTACCCCATTAACATTAAGAGGATACATAAAATAAGAAGAGATTGCCGGTCTTTCAACAATCTCTTCTCTATTTACACATTGGTTGCTTTGTTAAATTCCAAGCAACTATAGTTTAAAATCAGTGTTTTATCACACCCGGATAAACTTTCAGAGCTTCTTCCAGGCACTTCACAGCATTCTTCAGATCTTCAAGTTTCAGAACATAAGCAATGCGGGCTTCATTTTTACCTAAACCCTTAGTGGCATAGAAACCTGAAGCTGGTGCCAGCATAACAGTTTGCATATTATAATTGAAATCTTCCAATAACCATTGACAGAAGTGATCAGCATCTTCCACCGGTAAACTGATTACCGAGTAGAAAGCCCCCTT
>CALCQV010000057.1 GCA_937894795.1 uncultured Bacteroidales bacterium | reverse complement strand
AGGGAAAAACCACTTTCCGGGCCTCTTGTCCAACATTGGACAACGGCTACCTGTACACCCTTGACCTCGATTACCGGTCAGGAACCGTTGCATATCCCTATAGCAGGGTGGCCCAGGTATGGCGGGAAATATTCCCCTTTGGCGATTATGCCAATCTGCAGCCTGTTCCCAATTTCCAATATGAGTATCCCGACAATGCCGAGACTTCACGACTAAAGCTGGTCTCTACCGGTCATGGATGGGGGGATCTGAATACCGGCAATGCGGCTGAATTCTACAACGCCACCCATGATATCTATGTAAATGGAGCCAAGAAGTACTCACAAGTCAACTGGCAAACCTGCAACCCGAACCCTGATGCCTGTCAGCCACAAAACGGTACCTGGTATCATAACCGTGCAGGATGGTGCCCCGGCAGCATTGCCCCCTGGTTCGACTTCAGCCTGAACGACTATGTTGCCTCAGGGAATGTAAATCTGGGTTACAAATTCTTCGAGAGTTATGTCGACTATTGCCATCCCAACCACCCCAACTGCGTTACCGGTGTAACCTGCACTGATTGCGAAGATGGCTTTAACCCGGTGCTTGATGTTGCCTGTTATGTCATCTCCTATTCAACCAGTCCGATGATTGTGGTGAAAACCAATGCGGTACCTGCACCTGCAAATGCACTGAAGGTATTCCCAAATCCATCCACCGGGTTGTTTGAGATATCGCTCGATAAGCCCATCAACCTGAAGAATGGTGAGATCATCATCTACGACAATATGAGCCGACCGGTAAAAATCATAAGCTGGAATGGCGATAACTTTTCACTTGATATGAGCGGCTATGGAAAGGGAATGTACTTTCTGCAGGTAGTAAGCCCTGAATGGAGAGAAGTAAAGAAGATAGTGATTCAATAAAGTACGGATTTAGCCAAAAAGGTTAAATTAGAATGCCTGCTTTTACTAAAAACTCCTCTCAGGTTTAATGCCGGGAGGAGTTTTTAAGAAAATGGTTGTATGTTTCATGCTTTTCTTAATGGATAGGAGTCGTTTTATCGCTCCTGCGTTGCCTTTATTTTGGAGGGTTATTAAATAATAAAACCATCAATAGAATAGTCGTAACACTTATGAGAATTGAATAAAGGTAGAGTGATCTGAAGTTAAACTTTTCTTTACTCCACAATTTCAGGGAGTATATTGGCAACCCAAATAGCATCACCAGAAATGGGAGCCACAGAATTTCAGATATCGCACCGACCACAGCATGTCGATATACGTTTATGACCTGTGTCAACCACCAGTATCCTGATACAATAAAGCTCAGGATAAAGACTGTTTTACCGGTTCTTGAATTTACAAATGGAGTTGAATTCTCATTCATAGATGCTGTAATTTCATTGCAGGCTCGCCGTATCCACATTAGGCGGGATGCCCTGGGGAAAACGGGCAAACATGCGTAGCTTTTCGTAAGTCATGTTTTTATTGTTGTATTCATACGCGTGGAGTCCTGAAGAGGTGACCAGTATGGTCACTAACAGGTTGATTGGTAATGTGGCCAGCGCAAAGTACCCATGCGTAGCGGTGATTAACGGGAAGAGAACCAGGGAAGGTTCATAGTGTTTGGGCCGGGCGTATTGGAGCGTGAATTTCTCTATTTCACTTACCGGAAGCACCATAAACTGTTTCGTTTTATCAGTCAGCACACTTATGGAGGTGGTGTCAATAGCTATCAATTCACCACGGATGATTTGGGTATTCTGTTCGCCCTTCTTATCGCCCGTCTCACTGATGGTGGTGACCTTTATGTATGACCCATGCTCATTTACATCAATCAGTTTGTCGGTGGGCAGATATGAAGGCGTGACCACACTGCAGCTTCCGGTCAATATTGCCATAAGCGCTATTATGAACAGTTTACTTTTCATGATATACAAATGTTTTGGTGTCAACCTTTGAATTCCAGAACAGCTGCTCCATGTCGGTTTCATAGAGCTTATAATCCCGAGCTTCCAACCGCAGGTATTTCTGCGGATTGTATACCAACTGCCGCAGTTTCAGCAGATCCTTGTCCTTAATCCAGTGCTCACGCATCCACTCCAGATAATAGCCCTTTGAATAGAGGAACAGCTCGTAATCAACATTTTCATCGGGCAGGGTGAAGTTAAACCGGTATTCATCGCCGGGCATGGATATCAGCAGCTTTTCAGGATCTCTTATTTCATTCAGGGCTTTGAGGTCAGGTTTGCCTTTATTCTGTACGCTCTCAGGCGAAATCTCAATGGGGGAGGCCTTGCCGGTGATGTTTGTGAGGGCTGCATAGTCAATGCGCCACAGTCCCTTGTTCAGTACAATTTTCAATTTGACCGGTGAACCCGGAGTAGGAGAGGTGCCGGTGTATAAAGGAATGAGTTGGCGGTTGAAGGCAATGGGGCCTGTTTCATAAAACCCCTTCAGGTACTTCCAGTTGTTCGTTGTTTTGTCCCATATATAGATGTCAATATCTCCCAACTCCTTCTTTATCCCTCCATTAAGCTTCTCTTTGGTTTCAGTGCTGCGCTCAAGCTGTGCAAATACATCACCCACTTCATCGCCCATATAGCCAATAGCACTATAGATGAAATAGGTAGTCATGAGTGTTTGGCGGAAGTTAAGTATCAGGCCTAACTGATCCTGATTGGCTATATCATCAAAGGTGAGGAGTATCTCCTCCTTGCTGCTCAGGTTTTCGGCGTCAGCCAACGAAAACCACTCCTGCTTGTCGTTACTCTTCAGCAGAAATGAAACATCCCCCTCGCTGCTCCCTGCGTGTGTAAGCGGGTAATTGTTCTCACACAAATAGAACTCATTGTCAGGCGACTGATAGACCCGCTGACCGATAAGGCGGGGACAGGCCAGGAGCTTAACATCCCTCACACAATGGGTTTCAAGGGCCTCATTCTTCATGGTCAGCGTGAATTTATCCTGCAGGAGCGTTGTGTTGTCCAGCGCATCTATGTCGCCATATTCCATTGCCGGCGAAATGGCATTTGAGAAGCCTTCGGCATCAGAGTAATGGAAATTGCTATTCTCATCGATATAAAAGGTAGGACACGATCCAAAGCATGCTTTTGGGTTGGTAAGACAGATCAGGCCAACAATCACATCCAGGCCTGCCAAAATGCTGAGGGCAGCAATTCTGCCCTCTTCAGGTTTGACCAGCTTGGTGTTGGTCTCAAATATGGCCACATCGTCAATTGGAATAGAGATGGGGCCCTCAAAAATTTTTACCCTGTTGTGGTTGTATTTTGTGCCGTTGCAT
>CALCQV010000056.1 GCA_937894795.1 uncultured Bacteroidales bacterium | reverse complement strand
CATTGAATACGTGGCTTCCAAAGGTAAACCGGTAATCATCTCCACCGGCATAGCTGCCGAAGAGGATATTCAAATGGCACTCAATGCCTGTTACCGCATGCACAATCACGATGTGGCCTTACTCAAATGCACCTCCAGCTACCCTGCTCCGGTTGAAGAAGCCAATATGGTGATGGTGAAGGATATGGCTGCCCGTTTCAATGTACTCACCGGATTGTCAGACCACACCATGGGTGCTACCGTGCCGGTGGTTGCCACCTGCTTCGGGGCCAAAATCATTGAGAAGCACTTTATTCTCGATCGCTCCATCGGAGGCCCTGATTCCTCATTCTCCATGAATGAGATGGAGTTCTCAGCCATGGTCAAATCAGTGCGTGAAGCGGAAGCAGCCATGGGCAAAGTTGACTATTCACTCACTGAAAAGATGGTTGAAAGCCGCCGTTTCTCCCGATCCCTCTATGTGGTGGAAGATATCCCCGCCGGCGAAGTACTTACAGAAGCCAACATACGCAGCATCCGTCCCGGCTATGGCCTCCACCCTCGTTATTATAACCAAATAATTGGAAAGACCGCCAGGACTGCCCTGAAAAGAGGTTCCCGCTTAAGTCTGGACGATATCAACCTTTAAGCAGAACTGCCTTCTTCTTGGTGGTCCCGTTTTTCTTTATGGTAACCACCTTTTGTTCAGAGCCATTGACAGCACCCGGGGCAACCACCACTCCATTATTCATCACCTTCATCTGGTGGTTGATTGATTCCTGGTGTATGGCTTTGAATATGGCCTCCACCACCTCGCGACTGAGCCCTTTGGAGGTTCCATTCTGCACCACGCGGTCAAGGATCTCTTCCCAGCGGGAGCTCTGAAGTATGGTGATGTTGTTCTCTTTCTTGTAGCGGCCAATGGTCTCGCTCACCTTCATGCGCTTCTCCATCAGGTCTATCAGATGCTCATCATATACATCTATCTGCTGTCGTAACTCTCCAAGTATATCCAGCAGCTTCTTATCGTCGGTACGTGTATTCCTGAGTATGAGCCTGCTCATCAGTTCATGCAGCTCATCGGGTGTAAGCTGCTGGGCAGCATCGCTCCATGCATTGTCAGGGTCGCGGTGTGTTTCTATCATCAGCCCGTCGTAATTCAGGTCGAGCGCTTTCTGCGATATCTCGTGCAGATAGGCACGGGCGCCTCCAATATGACTGGGATCACGCCTTAGTTCAATGGGTATCTGCCAGTTGGGCTGGTTGCGGTAGCGAATCTTCTCATACGAGGTAAAGCCGCGGTGAATGGCCCCTAACCGGGTAATACCCGCCCTGGCCAGCCGTTCAATGGCACCAGTCCAAAGCTCAACATCCGGATTCACGGGATTCTTCACCATCACCATCACATCCACCCCCTTCAGGGCATCGCATATCTCCTGCACAGTGAATGGATTCACTGTAGTGCGCGCGCCAATCCACAGCAGGTCAATGCCATACTTCAATGCTTCGTATACGTGTCGTTCATTGGCCACCTCCGTAGCCACCAGCAGGCGCGTCTCCTGCTTCACCCGGCGCAGCCACTTCAACCCTTCACTGCCCACCCCTTCAAAGGCATCCGGACGGGTGCGCGGTTTCCAGATTCCGGCCCGGTAAACGGTTACCTGATCCAGCTTCTCAATTCGCAAAGCGGTTTCCATAACCTGCTCTTCCGTCTCTGCACTGCAAGGGCCGGCAATCATGAATGGCCTTCCTTTCCAGGCATTCCATGCGCTTATAGGTTCATTTATTCTCTGTTCATTGTTCATGGTTCATGGTTCTTTGTTGTTTGGAAGGCTTTGTCCAGCATTCATAGTTAAGTATGGCACTGATGCGGTTGGCTTCTTCTATTATCTCCTTTAATCCTTCGTTATCCTTCTCAATTATCAGCCTTTTAAATTCCAGCATTTTCTCAACATAAGTATCCAGCACTTCCACTACATGAGTAGCATTATCCAGAAATATGGGGGCCCATGTTTCAGCATTGCTGTTAGCCAAACGAACGGTGCTTTCAAAACCTCCCCCTGCAAGAGTAAGAATGTTCTTTGCTTCCTGCTCTTTTTCCAATACACTCAGGGCCAGTGCGAATGATGTTATGTGCGAGATATGTGAAATATAGGCTACATGTATGTCGTGATCGTCAGCATCCATATACACCTTCTTCATGTTAAGCACCTCAAGCATCTCTTCCACCATTTGCAATGCATCGGTATCGCTGTATTGCTTGTCGCAGATTATGGCTGTCTTATTATCAAACAGTTTGCCGGTAGTAGCCAGCGGACCCGAATGTTCGGTGCCGGCCATAGGATGCACGGCTACGTAGCGCCCCCTTGCAGGGTGATCGTGTACAGCCCTGGCAATGCTTCCTTTGGTGGAGCCCATGTCGGCCACCACTTTAGCGGTGCCATAAACCCTGTCGAGTATGCCGGGGAGCATTCTCCTGTTGGTATTCACAGGAGTGGTGAGCAGAATGAGGTCGCTCTTGTCAACCGCATTCTCCAGCGTTTCCTGTTCATCAATATAGCCGCATAAAAGGGCTATCTTACGGTGATGCTGATTAGTGTCCACGCCTATGATCCTGTCAGCAAAACCTCTTCTGCGAAGGTCAAATATCAGCGATCCGCCTATCAATCCAACTCCTATTACTGTGATGGTCATTTGTTATTTATTAGATGAGATGCCAGGCATGTCGTCTTTACATTCCCTGTGAAGCCTGACGTGGTGATGCTGCAGCGCCGGTATCTTTTAAATCCGACAACCGGTGTTTGGCTTCCATGAGCCTCTTTTCATCCGCGCAAAGCGAAATCCTGATATATCGTTCGCCATTGCTGCCGAAAATGAAACCCGGGGTAATAAAAACATGCGTTTTCATCAGCAATTCTTCAACATAGCTGTCGCCATCGTGCACACTGCCCGGTATGCGCCCCCAAAGGAACATTCCTGCCTGTGATCGGTCAATGGTGCAACCCAGTATTTCCATGATCTCTTCCACTATGGTGCGGCGGCGACTGTACAGTTCATTGATGCGGTCAAACCAGGAGTCCGGGTTGCTGAGTGCCTCTACCGCCGCCAGTTGCAGTGGCAGAAACATACCTGAATCCATATTGCTCTTCACCTTCAGAATGCTCGCAATGTAATCGGCATGACCGGCCACCATTCCAATGCGCCAGCCTGCCATATTATGGCTCTTGCTCAGTGAATTGAGCTCCAGGGCCGTCTCCTTTGCCCCGTCAACTGACAGGATGCTCAGGTGTTCGCGGTTCAGTATGAAGCTGTATGGATTATCATTCACCAGCAGAATGTGATGCTTGTCGGCAAACCGTACCAGCTGCTCAAACAGTTTCCTTGAAGCCCTGGCACCGGTGGGCATATTGGGGTAGTTAATCCACATCAGTTTCACATTGGCCAGATCAGTCTCTTCCAGCGAATTCAGGTCGGGCAGCCAATGCTTATCGGGCAGAAGGTCGTACTTGCGCACCTTTCCCCCTACCAGATGGGTGACCGATGAATAGGTCGGGTAACCGGGATCAGGCACCAGCACTTCATCACCCGGGTCCACAAAAGCAAGGCTGATATGCATGATCCCCTCCTTGCTCCCCATTAGCGGAAGCACCTCCGTTGACGGATCCAGCTCCACCTTGAAATATCTGGAGTACCATGCCGCGAAAGCCCGGCGCAATGCAGGAATGCCTGAGTAGCTCTGGTAACCGTGTGAGGTGTTGTTGGCTGCACTGCTCATCAGGGCCGCAATGGTATTGGGCGAGGGTGCCCGGTCGGGGCTTCCGATACCAAGGTTAATGATATCGGCCCCCTCCCTGCGCATCCGTTCAACCTGTGCAAGCTTTTGTGAAAACCAGTATTCCGAGATATGGCCCGTTCGTATGGCCGGCTTTATTTTCATAGAGTCTTTTAAACAAAACACCCTCACCCCGGAAGTAATTTTCAAAAAAACATTTTAATGTTACATGATTTTCATGAAATGGGTTCCCGGTTCCCGGTTCTCTGTTCTCTGTTCTCTGTTCTCCGTTCTCCGTTCTCTGTTCAATTTGCAGAGAGCAGGGGGCAGAACTTGTCCCGATCTATCGGGAGAGCAGGGAGCATAGAGCAGAACTTGTCCCGATCTATCGGGAGCGCTGAGTGCTGAGTGCTGAGCGCTGAGTGCTGAGTGCTGAGCGCTGAGAGCTGAGAGCTGAGCGCTGAACGCTGAACTTAAAACTTATCCCCTTTTTTGGTGTTAAACTTATCTAACTCAAAACTTTACGGATATGAAAAACACGAGTAAACTCATTTCGCTTATAGCTATAGTATGGTTCGGTTTAGCGACAATTAACGCATCAGCGGGCGAAAAGGACCGTTACCTGCCTATGTCGACTAAATCAGAAGCCGCCAAAATTTCCTGTCACGAGGCCTTTGACCGCATTGCCAATGCCGATATCGAGGGCTTCAACACCAAAATAGAAGCCTCCCTAAGGGCTGATCCACAGTGCTTCATGGCTCATGCCAACCGCGCACTGGTTACTGCCAGCAATCCAAAGAATGAGAAGGCCGGCACCTTTATCTCATCTGCACTCCTGCTTCCTCAGGATAATCTGACCCCGGCTGAAAAGATCATCCGCAGGATGCTCGTTCAGATTCAAACAAATCGTAAAACATTAAGTAAAACCGATAAAAACAATATAAAAGCCACATCACTGAAACCGCTTTGTGATGAGCTTGTAAACGCTTATCCCAACAACACCGGGGCGTATGAGGTGGCCATTGCCGCCTGCCGGTTCATTGATGATAACCCTGACCAGGCTTTGGCCTATACCGAAAAGCTTATCGATATCAATCCAACCTATGCACCTGCATGGAATACCCTCGGCTATCATTGGATGGAAAAGGGCAATATGGATAAAGCCGCCGAAGCCTTCAACAATTACATGCGACTGGCCCCCAATGAAGCCAATGCACACGACAGTATGGGCGACTACCTCATGAAGGCCAACCGCTTTGACGAAGCTGCCAATCACTACGATAAAGCCGTTAGCCTGGGAATGACCGGCTCACGTGAACGCGCTGAAAAAGCACGCAATATGGCTCGCATACCTGATACCGACGACGATCTGGATAAGTAAGGTTAAACATATAATTGCAAACTTATCCGGCCCCTGGGTATTTTACCATACTCAGGGGTTTAAATTTCATGACATGCATTGCAAAAGATCGTTCACTTTTATGGTGACAATGCCCGAGGTGATGTCCGACATGGCATAGGGTATAATCAGTCGGCCGCTGTGAACGAGGGCTCCGCATGAGTAGATCACATTGGGAACGTAACCTTCCCTCTCTTCTTCGTTAGGATAGAGCAGCGGTTCACGCAAACGGGCTTTCACCCTGGTAGGATCTTGCAGGTCAAGTAATTGTGCTCCCATAAAATACTGACGCATAGGCCCTACGCCATGGGTAAGCATCAGCCAGCCCTCCTTCAGCTCAATGGGCGATCCGCAATTGCCTACCTGTATGAACTCCCACGGTTCCCTGGGCTTCTGGAGTATCTTTGCTGTTTGCCAGAAGTGCAGATGGTTGGAAAACATAATGTAGTTGTTCTCCCCATCCTGTCGCCCCAGCATTACATATTTGCCGTTAATTTTTCTTGGAAAAAGTGCCATACCCTTGTTTTGAACGGCGGCACCATTGAGCGTGTTCACATTGAAGGTCCTGAAATCACGGGTCTCCATCAGTTGCGGGAGTATGTTATAGCCATTGTAGGCCGTATAGGTGGCATAGTACGTGGTATCGCCATTATCATCGGTAAAGAGTACAAAGCGGGCATCCTCCACTCCCCTGCTTTCGTTTTCCGAAACCGGAAAGATGGCACGTTCCGATATCCTGCTCCTTTCATCAACCCTCATGCGGTAATTGGAGTTGGCAAGCCATTTTATCTTTACCAGTGTCTTGTCATTGCTTTCAAAATTGGAATCTTCATGCACTCTCAGTATGCTTGCGGTAAGTTGTTCAAAGGTGAATTCATCGGGTAATCCATCAAGTATATTCATGGCTGTATCGTCCCAATTCTCCATATCCATCAACTTTAACCTGAAGAGATGCTTATCATAATAAGGATCATGGAGCATCTTTGGCGTGAGCACATAATCTGAAATGCTGTCAAATTCAATGGAGCCATCCTGCTCAATGATACCGCTGCGGAAAACAATGGACGATATATGGCCTTCACCTGTGGCTCTCAGGCTCATAACAAAACGCAGTTCTCCGGGTTCAAGTCTTCCCTGGTCGGGATGCCTTACGATGGAGGGATTGAAGAGTGCCGCCGACTCAATGGCGTATTCCATGGTGAAATATGCACCCAGCAGCATTTGCTTTACTCTGCTCAAATCGACTGCAGGATCAATGTGAGGCTTCACCTTGTCGAAGTTCTCCAAAAGCTGTTCCTCCATATTCCTGTGCCTGTCAGAGAATCCCAGCAACACCTCTTTCAGCAGTTGTGAAGCCTGCTTCTCGGTAAGGGCTATCACCCTCCGGCTGATCCTTTCTATACGGTCAAGGTGGGTAGGGATATGTGTACGGGTTATAACACGTGAAGTATCGCGCTGAATCTTTGTCTTTCTTCTTTTAATAAATGTTCTTACACTCTGTTGCATTATACTTGTTTTTGCAATTGTATGCTGATCTTATGGCGCTTCCTTACCGTCTTTATCTTATTGGCCGTTCGCTGTTTATAGTATTCTTCATAAACGGAGAGTACGGTAAGATAAGAAATCAGGTATGCCAATGTACTTTCCGCACCCTGATTTCGGTTAACGCCGTTTTGTT
The DNA here is from genome assembly GCA_937894795.1 of uncultured Bacteroidales bacterium. Taxonomy (GTDB): domain Bacteria; phylum Bacteroidota; class Bacteroidia; order Bacteroidales; family Lentimicrobiaceae; genus Lentimicrobium. The sequence goes on along the minus strand of CALCQV010000056.1, from coordinate 2,622 downwards.
CCAGGCCGTCACAGCACCCGCAGGTCTCATAGTCGTAGAGTCCGAGCCGCAGGTCGTTTTCACCGTGAAACCACATAAATGATGTAAACAACAGGTTCAGGTAAGCACTATCCTTGGTAAGCAGGAAAGCCTGATGGAACATAAGCACTGAAGCCATTGCATCCACAGGCTGCTGGGCAAACTTCGACCGTTCACCGCCTTTCTCATACCAATGTCCATTGCCAATGGTCGACAGATACCCCTCCTCAAAGGTCACTTCTGTCAGGAAATCCATGCTATTGAGGGCAATCTTCATTATCCTGCTGTCAGGCAGATATTCTGCGGCATGCAGCATCGCCAGAGGCAGCAGTGCATTGTCATAGGTCAGCTTGTTGTCAAACCATTGCCATTCAGGCGAACTATGCTTTTCAAACGATTTCCTGAGTATGCCGGTTTGCTTATGCAGCAACTCCATCATCTCCTCATCACCGGGATTTGTTTTCAGATAGTAGCAAATGCCAATAATGTTGGCGGCAATGCTTCTGATGGAGGTTAGCCGTTCCATCGCGGGTATGGCATTTCTGAATATCATCCTGCCGCTCTGGTAGTAGGCATCGTTAGGGGCATAGCTTATCAGATAACCAAGCGCCCAGATGGTCCTGCCAAAGGAATCTTCCGAGCCCACCTTGTCAAGAAAGTTACGGTTGAAACTCAGGAAGTTCCTGAAAGTACCGTCCTTATTCTGCATATAATGAATGTAGCTAAGGTAAACCGGACAAAAGTCAGCGGCCGTGCTGTTATTCTTCAACCTTATCGCCATTACCGTCATCAGCAGTGCGCGGGCATTATCGTCCAGGCAGTAGCCCTCTTTTAAATTTGGAATCCCAAACTTGGCGTGTTGTATGATCCCCGTATCATCGGTCATTCTCTTTATATGCGCCATGGAAAAAGGAGGCAACAGCATGATGTCAAAAGGTATAAGCTCCTTTTTGTCGGGCTTAACCTCCTCAAGCGACACCTCCGAGGCCAGCTTCCTGTACTTGTCACCTGTTTTTGGCCAGGTTATCCCTCTGCCATATTCATAAGCCTTTCGGCGGAACTCCATTCTTACCTGTGGATTGTCTAGCAAATCGGTCAGGATGTCTGCCAGGGCATTTGAATTGTTGAAGTCGAACAGTAGTCCCTTCCCGTCAGTAAGCAACTCCGCGGCATGCCAGTATGGCGTTGACACCACCGCAGTGCCCACCCCAATGGCATAAGCCAGCGTACCACTGGTAATCTGAGCTTCATTAAGATATGGGGTCAAATAGATATCGCTGGCATGCAGGTACTTGAACAGATCCTTCTGACTCACGAACTTATTGATGAACAGCACATTCTTTTGCAGCTTCAAATCATTTACCAGCTTTGTGAGGAATATCCTGTACTCCTCGCCTGAATGGCGCAGCACGGCAGGATGTGTCTTCCCCAAAATAATATACAGTAGGTCAGGATGCTTCTCAATGACTGCCGGCAATGCCTTCAGCACTGTTTCAATGCCCTTGTTACGGCTTATCAACCCAAACGTGAGCAGCAGCTTCCTCTTTTCCAGCCTGAACTCCCTCTTTGTCTCCTGCTGGTTGAACCTGAAATCAGGAACGCCATGCTCAATATATTCAATCTTCGAATCGGGCACATCATAGATATCCTTAAGGAAAGCAATCGCCTTTCTGCTCATCACCACCACACGGTTTGCCATCTTGCAGATCTCCTGCAGCACAGCCTTCTCATTGAATGAAGGATTCTGAAGAATAGTGTGAAGTGTCACTACCAACGGAATCTCCAAACGATAAATCAACTGAAGAATATACACCCCGTTCTCGCCGCCATAAATGCCAAACTCATGCTGCAATACACACACATCGGCTCCGCTCACGTTGATATAGCGGGCTGCCGAAAGGTAATCTTCCTGCGAGTGTTGGTTTACTGTATATTGAACCTCCTCAGGGTAAGCATACCCCTCAGCAAGGTCGTTCAGCGCAACGATAAAACCCTCATACTCCTGCATCTGCCTGTCGGCATTGCACTGCATCGCTGAATAAAGATTTCGCGTAAAAGTTCCTATCCCGCACTCTCTTGGCGGGTATGTTCCAATAATGGCTACTTTCATACTGTTCTGTTTTATAAATAGAGCAATAAATAAGCATTTTATCAATCACCCTGAAAATTAAACAGTTGAAATCACAAGCAGTTCATTTGATGAGGGTTGTAACAGGTATGAGTATTTAAAATAGTTCCGTGTTCTTGGTTACTGTTTCATTGTTGACCTTTCCTTTATTAGCCCCTATAAAACCGAACTTTTGTCCATCCTTGTAAGAGGGCAGACCAAGCATGGAGCAGAACTTGTCCCGATCTATCGGGAGAGCAGGGAGCTTTGATAAAGTGCCAAGAATAAAACTTGTTCCCGATAAATCGGGACAGGCTCCGACTTGTCGGGAGAACAAAGAACAAAGGAAAGGAGAATGGGAAGCTCTATGCCCTCAGCCCCATGCTCCAAGCCCCATGCTCCATGCCTCTGACAAAGAACAACGAACCACGTACAAAGAACAAAAAACCCGTTCCCGGGAGGTTGTCCTTAACATCATGAGATTCCTCACTCCGTTC
>CALCQV010000055.1 GCA_937894795.1 uncultured Bacteroidales bacterium | reverse complement strand
GATACCACTGTGCCACGAAAAGGCTTGTGAGGATGGGGACCATTGACAGCACAAGCCTTTTCGTGGCACAGTGGTATCCTCAGGTTGCTGTATATGATGATGTTTATGGGTGGGATAAAAGGTCGTACAATGGCATGTCAGAATTCTACAATGATTTCTCCAATTTCGAAGTTGAAATTACCGTTCCGGCCAACTTTATGGTATGGGCAACCGGTGAGCCTCAGAATATAAAAGATGTGCTGCAGCCGGCCTATTTTGAGAAGTTCACCAAAGCTTCCCAATCAGATGAGATTGCACATATAATAACCGGCGACGATCTAAAAAAAGGGAATATTACACAAGTCAACAGCGCATTCGGCAATAACACCTGGAAATTCAAAGCTATAAACGTTTCGGATTTCGCCTTTGGCATCAGTGATCATTACCTGTGGGATGTAACAAGTGTAGAGGTTGATAAAGCCGCAAAGCGAAGAACCGTTGTGGGGGTGGCGTATAATGAGAAGGCTATGCACTTTGATAAAGTATGTGAAATATCTAGGGAAACAGTCAGGTCGCTTTCTGAAGAGATGCCCGGCATCCCCTATCCCTTCCCGTATGTTACTGTATACAACGGCGATTTCGGCATGGAATATCCTATGATTACCAATGTTGGGGCAGATGATGATTTTGGGATGACTGTTTATGCAAATTCGCATGAAATCGCACACGCATATTTCCCATTCCTTGTTGGCACGAACGAAACAAAGAACGGGTGGCTTGATGAAGGGTTGGTTGTTTACCTGCCTGAGAAAGCCCAGACCAGAATCGCCCCCGATTTATATATACCCAAACAAAACACAGCAGCTTTTTCAGCTTATGCAGGCATGGAGGATGAACCTGCCCTAATAACGCCTACCCATTACCTTGACCCTAAAGTATATTTCTATCTTAACTATGCGAAAACAGAACAGGCGCTCAGAATGCTGGAGATTGAACTCGGTGAAGATGTCTTTAAGAAGTGCTTGCTGGCATTCATTGAACGCTGGAAGTACAAGCACCCCACCCCGCTTGATTATTTCAATACCTTCAACGATGTATCAAACCATGACTTGAACTGGTTCTGGCAGGCTTGGTATTACCAGATGGGAGGAATCCCTGACCTTTCAATCACCGGTGCTGAAACGAATGGCAACCATTTAAATATTACAATTGAAAACAAAGGGGATCTTCCTCTTCCAACAGTGCTGTCATTTTACAATAAAGAAACTCTGGTTAAAACCATCACAGAACCTGGCAGCAGGTGGATTACCGGCCTAAAATCAATAACCAAAACCTATGATTTATCTGAGCCTATAACTATTATCAGGCTCGGCAGTGATATTATACCTGATGCGAATAGGCGTGATAATGAGTTTAACGTTAAACCCTGAGCCAATAATCTGGAACCTTTTTGATGGTAAACACTGCGTGCGTAATTATATGGTAAAAATCCATACATTTGATTAACCAACACATAATCAAAACTCCCGACCGATGGTCCAGGCAAACCTCCTACCTGCTATGAAACTTAGAAAAATACTCTTCAGCCTCCTACTATCAAGCGTATTCGGCACTACCCTGGCTCAGATCGAACCATTTCAAGGGATCCATGATGTTGACAGTTGCCGGTTTGAAACACCCTGCCAACTGGCCATTCCTGATACTACTGTCAACAATATCTGGCAACGCGGCGCCCCTCAAAAGAGTGTATTCGGCCAAAGTTATTCACTTCCGAATGCCATGGTTACCGATACCCTGAATACATATCCCACAAATGCCGATGGGTCCTTTGACCTGCGATTTTCCCTGGAGGATTACTTCTATGGCATGGATATCATTATTGGGTTCAGGCATAGGTACCACACCGATACCCTCACCGACGGCGGTTTCATTGAAACATCATACGACCTGGGGAATACATGGGGTAACCTGCTCTACGACCAGAACATCGAGTGGCTCCTCAGTGAAAACATGTACACCACGCAGGATACCCTTAAAGGTGGTATACCTGGATTCTCAGGCACTTCCAACGACTGGATCCACACTCAGCTGGAACTGATTTATCAATTCCCGGTAAAATGGCCTTATGATACCCTCCTTTTACGGTTTCACTTTATCAGTGATTCAACCGATACCGGTAAGGACGGCTGGATGATCGACAATATCCTCACATCCTTTGCCGAACTCCCCGGTGCAGTTAAACGCCATGACCTCTCTATTGTATCAGTCACTCCCAATCCGCTCACAGAATTCTCCACTTTCCGGTTTGAGAATGATGCCCGGGAAAAAGTTACCATAGAACTGATCAATTCATCCGGCATAACTGTACGCACCTATACTACTCATGAAAACAACCTGCTAGTAGAGAAAGGCAAGCTGCCTAAAGGACTGTACCTGATAAAACTAATCAATGGTTTTCAGGTAACAGGCACAGGGAAACTTCTGGTGCAATAGAGTTGAAATTCTTTCTTGGTTCAATATCTGAAAGTGCCAACACAGTTCAAAGCTTTGCGGACTCCCACGACCAAGATCGAATGGTTTATTGTATAATGGTAAATGTCCTAGAACTTGTCCAGCCTTGAAGTAAAATGTCATTAGCGATCAAGCCTATTGAACAGACTGCTTATTAGGGCAAATCATTTTTTATGTCGTGTATTTATCAAATAATCTTTTATATTTTCGATCTGTTCTATCGATAATTGATATGCTACGTTTGGATGTTTGGGTAGTACAATCTGTGTTTCAATCCCTGAACGTCAAGATTAAGATGTTGGTTAATATTTGTACCTTTAAGAAAAAAATATGAGCAGAGGTTTCGTTAAAGAAGGTGATCAGGAAGAGGTTCCTTACGTGCCTCAACGAGCTTACCTTCCACCGGGTGTTGCCAACTATGTTACTCCAGGGGGACTGGAGGCTTTGTTGGAGGAAAGAAAAGCGTTGATTCAAGAACGGGAGGAATTGGCGGGACAAAATGAAGACGACCGGCGCGTGTCGTCAAATTATATCAACGCTAGAATGCAACTTCTTGATGAACGAATCAATTCGGCTCGTGTAATCAAATTGAGTGATCAACCGGTTAACGAAATCAGATTCGGTGCAACTGTGGAACTTTTAATCCTGCCTTCGGGCGAAATACAGTCTGTGCAGCTTACAGGTGTTGATGAAGCCAAAGCATCCAAAGGAAAAATCTCATTTATCTCTCCCTTGGCAAAAGTCCTTATTAACAAGAAAGTCGGCGAAAAGGTCCATTTTATGCGGTCAAACGATGAGGTGGTTTATGAAATCAGCCGCATCAAGTATTGATAAGTTTCGGACAAACCTCTATATCGAACCCTTCACCGATACCTGTTTCATCTTATAAGGGAATCTAAGTTACCTTAAAGTCCATTCAGTAGTTGATCAGAGCATTCTCGCAATTTTCAGATTAATTATAATAGTGATGATCCATTTGACCAGTGGTCGCACTGTGGTCGCATACTGGTCGCATTAGCTTCGCATTTAATATTTCAAATGCGAGGCTATTGCGACCAATATCCGCAATTGATGCGCGTATAGGCAGTAGTGATCTCAGATCCTTAAAATCCAGCTCATTTATTTTGAACTCTAACAGCGAAAAATTGTTTTTTGCAGTGTTTTGGAAATATCTTCAGGCAGACAGTATAGTGTTACAATTAATGAAATCGGAAAGTACTGTCTAAATAAAATCAAATTTCCATCCTCAACACCTTCAATATTTTTAAGAAAGATGACCTCATTAAAACACACATTGCTTTCATTCAGTTTATTGGTATTTTCGACTGTTGCAACAGCGCAGGAAACTCATAGTGCTTCAAACCATCATGAGCATCATAACCACGAGATAGGCATGGGCAATTCTGCAGTTGTGCTATTAACCGAAGAAGAAATAACCTATGGCATGCATTTGCATTATATTTACAATATCCAGGCTTCAAAATTAGGTTTGGGTCTTGGGTATGAAAGGATTTTCGATGAACACAAGCACAACGCTGTTGGTGTTATTTTCAGCTACCGACCTTTGGAGATGTTGAGTTTCAGCCTAATGCCAGGTATTTCATTCGAGAATGGAGAGATTGAAAATTCATCCCCTGCACTTCACTTTGAGACAGCCTATGAATTCGAATTTGAAGATTTTCATTTTGGTCCAGTTCTGGAATTTGCCGTTGACAGGAAAGATGCTCATCTTGGTTTGGGCATCCATATTGGAGTTGGATTCTAATACATTATCCATCGGTCTGAGGGAAAATTCAGTGCAGATGTTTCCAGATAATTAAGTTTTGGTGATAAACCGCGAATCCATTAGCAGAGTTCTTAAGGATTTTCTTGATATTTGTTGTACCAATACTTAAACCAACCTTATGGAAACTAATCCCCTGAATCCAAAAGAAGCATTGAAAACATTGCGCATTTTGCACTTTGCCTTGCTTGCCGGCATGATCTTTTTTAGCCTGGTAGCCTTGTTTCTCTTCTACAACGGACTGGAACCAATCGATGTGGAGCTGAGCCGTGCCTTTACTTATATCATTCCTATTTTTGTAGTGAGCGGTTATGCGACCTCACACCTGCTGTTCAGAAACAGAATGGGTGTTGCCCGCGCAGCAAAGGATTTAACTGAGAAACTTACTCATTATCGTGCGGCATTTATAGTGAGGTTGGCACTGCTGGAAGGTCCTGCCTTCTTTGCAATCGTAGCTTACATGCTGACCAGTGAGCTGTTATTCCTGGGTTGGGCGGCCATAATCATAGTATACTTTATTACTCTTTGGCCCACGCCGGCTAAAATAGTCGCCGACCTGGCGCTTAATTACAATGAGCAGCATGAGCTGGAAGGGAATTAGCTTGTTAATATGTTATATTTGCTGAACGGACCGCACCTTTTGTCCTTCGTTTAGTAAAAATTGCTGCTCATGAAAACACGTAATACAAGGTTACTAGCACTTCTTTTACCCCTAATGTTCCTGTTGGCTGCAGGTGTTATCGCATTTTTGGAAAAGGATTCCCCTCCGGGCATAACTGCCATTAGGCAATCATCCGTCAAGCAAGGGCAACAGATGGCCGACAGGATTACTGCACCTAAGGGTCCCGACCAGCTGCCCAACGACTGGATGGATCGGCAACGATCCTATCCCTATGGCATCATTAAAGCGGAATCCTACCGCTCAGCCATGCGTCAGGCACGTACTTTGCATGCTGCAGCTTCCCGCAGTATAGTGGATTGGGAATTTGCCGGTCCACTAAATATCGGAGGCCGAATTACAGATATTGAAATGCCTGCCAACTCCAATTCTACCATCTATATTGGCGCTGCATCCGGCGGTATTTTCAAGACCACCAACACAGGAGCCAGTTGGGTAAATGTTTTCAGTGAAGCAGCCACTTTATGGATTGGTGACCTTGCCATTGATCCCTCCAATCCGCAGGTTATATGGGCGGGTACCGATGAAGCCAATGCCTCCAGCCAGAGTGTACGGGGGGATGGTATCTATAAGTCAACCAACGGTGGTGAAACATGGCAGTATTGCGGACTGGAGGAATCAGCCTATTTTGGTCGTATCATAGTAGATCATGCCAACTCCAACCGGGTATTCGCAGCGGTTTGCGGTGATCTGTTCACACCCGACAGTCACCGTGGTATATACCGAACCACAGATGGCGGCACTTCCTGGCAACAAATACTCTTTGTTAATGATTCCACTTCAGCTATCGATATCGTACAACATCCCACCAATCCTGATATTCTCTATGCCGCCATGTGGGAACGTATGCGCGGTTTGAACTACCGCCGCTCTTTTGGCCCCGGCTCAGGCATTTGGAAATCAATTGATGGGGGTGACAACTGGATTGAACTTACCGGGGGATTGCCGCAAGGTAGTGGTATTGGCCGTATAGGCCTGGCCATTGCTCCCTCCTCTCCTTCCATTGTTTATGCATTTTATGATATGCAGGATGAGGTGGCAGTGTATAAAACCAATAACAGCGGACAGCTTTGGACACGGGTGAATGATGGTGCCCTACAGGGAATGAGCAGTAATTTTGGCTGGTATTTCGGGCAGATCAGGGTGAACCCCACGAATCCGGAAGTCGCCTATGTGCAGGGTGTTGATTTATACTACACCGGCGACGGGGGTAACAGCTGGATCCAACTTGCCGGTTATTTCAACAATGATGTCATCCATGTGGATCATCATGCCATGTATATTAACCCTATAACAGGCAGAGTTTTTGAAGGTAATGACGGCGGCATGTACTACAGCGATGATGCAGGATTCAGCTGGAATAAGATGAATAATCTGCCTTTAACCCAGTTCTACGACATTGAAGTGGACTACCTGAAACCTGAAAGGATTTACGGTGGAACACAGGATAACAACACGGTACGAACTCTTACCGGGAGCCTTACCGACTGGGAACCCATATTGGGAGGCGACGGTTTTTACAGCTTGGTGGACTATACCAATTCAAACATTATTTATGCCGAATACCAGTATGGCGGGTTGAACAAGTCGACCAACGGAGGTATTTACATGAACCCGATCAACGGTTACTGGTCGTCTGACCGCGTCAACTGGTCAGCACCGGTGATCATGCATCCTGAGAATCCGCAAACGCTTTACTTTGGCACTTATAGGGTATGGAAATCCACCAACGGTGGTAACTCATGGACACCTGTGACTACCGATCTTACCAACGGGGATGACGGCAGCTCCTACCATACGGTGACTACGCTGGCCATCTCTTCCGTTGACCCGGCCATTGTACTGGCTGGTACCGACGATGGCAGGGTACATATCAGTACAAATGAGGGCAATGTCTGGAATGAAATCAGTAACGGTCTGCCCGACCGATGGATCACCCGTGTGGCGACAGATCCCTTTGATGCCAATACCATCTATGCCACCTGTTCAGGATTCCGTTGGGATGAAACCATTCCGCATGTGTACCGATCAACCAATCTGGGAGTGACCTGGGAGCCCATCAGTAATAACCTGCCCGATCTTCCGGTAAATGTTATACTGGCTGATGCTACACGGCAGGGACGATTGTTTGTTGGCACCGATGCCGGTGTTTTCTGGTCAGATAATACCGGTGCCGACTGGGAAAGTCTCAATGGTACACTTGGTAACATAACAGTGCTATCGATGAAAATTCATGACAAGGAGAACTTCCTGCTCATTGGAACCTATGGGCTGGGCGCCTATAAACTTGACCTTGCCCAGCTTACTGTTGGAACGAAAAATCTGACAACTCAGAACAGCAACTTATCAATAACATCAGTTTATCCGCTACCCTTCCATCCTGAGGGTGGTAGTATGCTCAACTTCAGCATCACGTCAGCAATTAATGCATCAGCGGTAATCAGCATAAGGGATCTGAACGGCAAATTGGTATTCAGCTATCCGGGTTATCGTTTGGATAAAGGATTGAACCATTTTACCTGGAATGGAATGAACAGCCATGGAAGTCCGGCAATGCCGGGTATCTACCTTATGGAAATAAGTGCCGGAGGGATGAGGGCAGCTGTTAAATTATGTATCTTTAAATAGGTGACCTGTGAAAACTAGAATATTGATTTTAAGTCTGTTATCGATCATAAGTTGCGGAACAGGCATTACTACTGGACAAGAAATCGCCTCATCAGGTGCTCATAATTCTGATTTTCTCACATCAGGCAACTTCTACCAAAAGTCTGGTGCCATTACTTCTAGTGGTTACAATGGAACAGATGGAATTGCCTTCATCCAACAAGATGGGCTTATCGGCAGGGATATTTGTATATTTTATCCTGCTGATTATGATCCCAAACCACACGAGCCCTCCTTTGCTTTACTTAACGAACCGGTGCTTACTGGTAAAGTTCCATCTGACTGGGCACTAAGACCCAACTTTTATGTGAAGAATGGGAAGGCAATTGCTACTCTACCGATTGAAGAAGGAACTGCACTTTACGGAACCGGTGAAAATACAGGCCCTCTGCTGCGCAACGGAAAAAAAATTATGCTCTGGAATACCGACAATTACAAATATTTAGTCGACAGTGGCAACCGCTTATACCAAAGTCATCCATGGGTATTTGGTGTGCGTAGTGATGGCACTGCCTTTGGGATCATTGGCGACAATACCTGGCGGCAAGAGATTGAACTCACTGATAGTATCCGATTTATATCTGATGGCCCTGCATTCAGAGTGATAGTCATCCAGAAGAACTCACCACAGGAAGTAGTAATGGAACTGGCAAACTTAACCGGGAAAATGGAGTTGCCCCCACTCTGGGCACTGGGTTTTCAGCAGAGCAGGTATTCGTATGTCCCCGATACACGTATATTGGGTATAGCCGACACTATGCGCATGAAAAAACTACCCTGTGATGTTATCTGGATGGATATTGATTACATGGAGAAATTCAAGGTTTTTACCTTTGACAAGAAGATGATTCCTGATCCAAAAGCGGTAAACCAAGGCCTTCATAGCCGGGGATTCAAGTCGGTCTGGATGATTGATCCAGGCGTCAAGGTGGAGAAGGGATACTCAGTATATGATTCGGGTAGCCAGGGTGATCACTGGGTACTGACCGCTGAACTGAAAGAATTTAACGGCAAGGTATGGCCCGGCCCCTGCGCTTTTCCTGACTTTACACGTCCTGAAACACAAAGCTGGTGGAGTGGATTGTACCGTGACTTTATGGCAACAGGCATTGACGGAGTTTGGAATGACATGAATGAACCATCTGTTTTTGATGGTCCCGGAGGTACGATGCCGGCTGATAACGTGCATCGGGGTGGTGGTGTGCTTCAACCGGATATTCACCTCCGTTATCATAACATTTATGGAATGCTCATGGTTAAAGCATCACGTGAAGGTATCATGAAAGTTAATCCGGATAAACGTCCCTTTATCCTTTCACGCTCAGGATACCTTGGCAGCAGCAGATATGCAGCCACCTGGACGGGTGATAACTGCGGATTGGTTGAACACATGAAGATGTCCATCCCCATGTCGCTAAATCTGGGACTCTCAGGCCAGCCTTTCAATGGCCCTGATATGGGTGGCTTTGCTTTAGGCACCTCTAGTGAACTCTATGGACAATGGATTGCCTTTGGCACCTTCTTTCCTTTCATGAGGGCGCATGCCGAAAAAGGCACCAACAACAAGGAACCCTGGGCATTTGGACTTGAGATTGAGGAAGTTTCACGCACCGCCCTTAACAGACGTTACCGCCTGATGCCATATCTATATACACTGTTCTATGAAGCTTCTAAAACAGGATTACCGGTAATGCGCCCGCTATTCTTTGCTGATCCGACTGACTCTGCCTTAAAGAAAGAAGACCAGCTGTTTCTATTGGGAAATGACCTATTGATAATACCCAAATGGGCTGTCAATCCTGCATTACCCAAAGGCATCTGGAGAACTGTATCCATTGCCGGAGAAAACAGCCTGACGGATAAATACCAGGCTGATGTTCGGATAAAAGGGGGTGCAATCATCCCGTTGGGAAAACTCATACAAAGTACCAGCGAATACAGCACAGATTCACTAACACTGTTAATTTGTCCTGACCAACAAGGCAAAGCTGTGGGACAGCTCTATGAAGATGCCGGTGATGGCTACGGCTATCAGCAAGGTGAGTACCTGCTTTCAAGCTTTTCCGCCGAGCAACAGGGTACGGTGGTTAAAGTTAGGATCAAGTCTCTGGAAGGCAGCTTGAGGCACGCCGACAGAAAGTATAAAATCATTTTAGTACATAAAAACGGAGCTGTTGAAAGCGATTGGGCTTCAGGTAAAAATATGAAGTTTAATCTGCCGGCAAACTGACCAGGCAACAGGAAAGAATCAAGGAATTTTGCCAGCTTACGATAATATATGTGAACACAACATAGATAATTAGTATATTTATCCATTAATCAAACCGGGTGATTTTGGAAAATTTCTTTGAACGTCAATTTGAACTCAGGTATTCCGAGATGGATAAATTCGGAATTGCCTCCCCCACTACCATGCTCACACTCATTGAAGAGACAGCTGCTGATCACTGTCTGGATATTAACATGAGCCTCTATGACCTTGAAAAACAAGATACCGGTTGGGTTCTACTCTCAGGGCTCGTTCAAATGGACAGGTACCCTGCTTATAAGGAGAAGATAACCATTAGAACATGGCTGTCGAGTTACTCACTTATTAAAGGATTCCGGGAGAACATCATCTTTGATGAACAGCGGAATATTATTGGCAGGGCAAAGGGCATTTGGGTATTTTTTGATATCAATCGTCGCAAACCTCTCCCAATATTGGAAAGTATTAAGAACAAGTGGTCGTATTGTGATGAATTGAGTCTGGAACAAAACATACTGCACAAGATTGACGCAATTGACAAGGCTGCGTACATTACTGAGTATCATGTGAGGCGCTTTGATACCGACATGAACAAACATGTGAACAATATCAGATATCTGCAATGGGTGATTGAATCAGTGCCCGAAGATTTTGCCGATAATTATTTTCTGCATACCATTGACGGCCGCTTTATTGGAGAAGCGCAGTATGGTGATACCATTGTTTCATTGACTGATGAAGGCCCGGAAAAGGATTCCTTTGTTCATGCCATAAAAATCCACGGAAGCAATAAAGTTTGCGCCACTGCAAAAACATGGTGGAAAAAGAAATGATAGCAGTGCAGCCATAGAAGAAAAAGAACTAATAGCACTTAAGTCATGAAACGGGATGAACAACTACCAGGTAAAGGAGATCCTGAAAAGCAATGGAAGAGCATTTACAGACTAGGCGCTGTCACTGCAATCATTGGCCTTGTCGGTATAACTGTTGATGTGGTCATTGGCATCCTGACAGGTGGAGACCTTTCAGCATTGCCACAGACTGCCGTTGAAAGGTTTGCAGAATTCTCTGGCAATCCAATGCTTGGCTTGTACCATCTTGACCTGCTAAACGCAATGGTGCAGCTCATACTTATACCTGCATTCTTTGCATTGTATGCGGCACACCGCCACACTGAGCAGGCTTTCGGACTTTTGGCACTGATTGTTTTCCTTGTCGGTTCAGTGTTGCTGGTTGCCAACAATTCTGCTTTGCCAATGCTGGAACTGAATAACAGGTTTCTGGGAGCTGTTGATGATTCTCAGAAAGCACTTTATGCGGCGGCGGGTGAAGCTATGCTTGCCACAGGAGCCCATGGCAGTCCCGGCATCTTCTTTGGATTCTTCATACCAAACCTGGCTAACCTAATGATTTCAATGGTCATGTTTCGCGGAGGCATCTTTACAAAGACCAATTCCTGGCTGGGAATCATTGGAAGCTGCCTGATGATGATTTATGTGGTCATGGTAAACTTCGGCACTGCAGCAGAAACAATGGCAACAGCTTTCGCCATGCCGGGCGGAATACTACTAATGGTTTGGATGATAATGTACACAAACAAGCTTCTGAAACTTAGCCGTTAAGCCAAGTTGAAGTTGAATTAAGTAGTCACAAATAAAAATAAACCTCATGATCTTAAAAACAATTTTGGGACTGGCAGCAGTCTTCGGAATCTATTGGACAATCAGACAGAAAAAAGCTCTGCCAGCAATTATTACGATAGGAATGGTTCTAGGCATAGTCATGGCCTTCTGCCCTTCAATACCCGTTAAAACCTATGGGTTTTATGTATATATGGGATTTGCTTTACTGGCTTTCATTTATGGTGCAACATTAAAAGAAAAGAGAATTCTATCAAGGGTAGTTATCTGCCTGATGTCGGGTTCCATATCCCTTTACTGGCTCTGGGCTCTCAACCATTGGCATGGAAATACTCTGCTCCTTCCAATACTGACACTGTTAACTGTTCTAATTGCTTTTGCGACAAAACCAAGACTAAAGAGTGAACTCGGTTTCCTTACAATTCTAGCTGCTGATGCCATTACTATCATCCTTGAGTTGTGGATGAAAGCAGGATAAACCGGCAAGCTGTTTGTCGGGTTAGTTATATAATAGACAAGCAATCATTAAACTATTGAATAGAATCCTTGACTGGGGGACAACAGGCACTCTTGGTTGAATCGACTGATGCTGCCGGACAACATGTACTTTCCTTTACAGGTTGAGCCTTACCTTTTATCACCAACGGATAAGTCCACATTACAATACATAGAATTGTAATTGCCCATAGAAATGCCTTCGACTGGAAGAAAGATTCCTTTTTCTCCTTTTCGCAGCAGGAAGCAGATGCACTTTCACCACTTGCAGCCGGACTGCAGCACGCTGCTTTTTTTGGCTTATAGGCTTTGTAAAACCCATAAGCCAGTGAAATAACCGTAAGAACCAGAAATAAAGGGGTGAGTACTTCAAAGACCTTCAATACGGAACCCGATAATCCAATAAAGCCCAGTATAGCAGTACCACCGCAACATCCGGTAGCCAGGCAGGCAACACCGCATGAACCAAAGCACCCTGATATAAGAGCTCCGATACTTGACAATACTGAAACTATTTTCTCTTTCATAATACTTATTTGAAGCTGGTATACGATAATTATTTTTTGAGACGACCATGAGGCTTGAGCAGAAAGATACTCCAAGTTCCAGAATCATGGGTATAATCAATCAAATTTAAGGACACTATTTCTTTTTTACAATTTTTAAACCATAAACTTGCAAATCTTCGTATTTAAGTGTTATATTTCATTACCTCTATGGGTTTGTTAATTCCAATATTTACAAAACCGAAAATAATGGGCAATAATGTGATCATCATTGAACAGGATTTCAATGCAGCTGCTTCCAAAGTATGGAATGCAATTACAGATAAGGATGAAATGAAAATCTGGTATTTTGACTTGGAAGCATTTAAACCGGATAATCCCGATTTCGCCCTTCACAACTTCGAAGAAGGCTGGGCCTATATCATAAATGCATCCTTGAAAAATTACCTTGAGAAATAGGGCTAGAATTTCAAACAAGTCATAAACTGCAGAAAGTAAAAAAAACACCTGCACAAGAATGTACAGGTGTTTGGTTGTTAGGTAGTCTCCCCGACAGGGCTCGAACCTGTGACCCATTGATTAAGAGTCAATTGCTCTACCAGCTGAGCTACGGAGAGGTCTCTTTCGAGGGTGCAAAGGTACTAATCTTTTAAATTCAGGCGTGTATTTTCTGATTTTTTTTTATAGACTCTTTATCTCTGCCACCAATTTCTGTAATACAGCTTTGGCATCACCAAACAACATCCTATTCTTCGCATGGTAGAACAGGTTATTGGGTATTGCCGCATACCCGGCAGCCATACTACGTTTTATAACAATAATATTCCGTGCATCAAGGGCTTTAATGATAGGCATACCATAAATAGGGCTGGTTGGATCATCTTCAGCTGCCGGATTTACAACATCATTTGCACCAATTACCACTACTACATCAGTATTGCCCATTTCATTATTGGCATCTTCCATTTCAACAAGCTTTTCATAGGGAACATCCGCTTCAGCCAACAATACATTCATGTGACCCGGCATACGACCGGCAACAGGATGGATTGCATATTTTACCTCCACACCCTTATCAGTTAGCAGGTTATCCAGATCGTGGCATAGATGCTGAGCCTGGGCAACTGCTAATCCATAACCGGGAACGATATAAACCTTCTGCGAATAGCTAAGCAACACAGCTGAATCACTGAGTGATATCTCTTTCACAGTTTTATCGGCAGCCTCGGCACCTGAACCTGAAGCTCCGCCGAAGGCTCCGATGATAACATTTAGTAGTGAACGGTTCATGGCATTACACATCAAGATGGTAAGGATAGTTCCGGAAGAGCCAACCAGAATACCACCGGTAAGCATTGCCTGATTATCATAGAGGAATCCACCCATGGCAGCAGCTACTCCGGTAAATGAGTTAAGTAATGAAATAACTACCGGCATATCGGCACCACCGATAGGCATTACAAAAGTGACCCCATAAATGAGGGCTGCCAGTGCAAAAAGATATATAGGCCAGTTATTTCCGCTAACAGGTTGAATAAGCATGATAATTACCAATGCAATCAGAAGGACAACAAGAAAAGTAAGGTTCACAATCCTCAAAATAGGATGTTTGATATCACCAATACGGCCGTCAAGTTTCAGAAAAGCAATCATACTACCGGCAAAGGAAACACTTCCAATCATTAATCCCAGTAAAATGGCCACTGCCGGACCAGTAAACATATGACTATCACCTGCCAATGCAAGTTCAGTCTGCAAATGCGGGAATTCCATCAAGGAAATCAAGGCGGCACAGGCACCTCCCATACCATTGAAGATGGAAACCATTTGAGGCATGGCCGTCATTTTCACTTTTACAGAGGCATACCAGCCAAGGAATGAGCCTATTGCCAGAGCAGCAAGTATCCAGGGAATATTTCCTATAGAAGCACCTTCCTTTTCATGAAAGAGGATTGTGAATAGAATAGCAGCGGTCATGCCACCTGCAGCCCAGAGATTCCCGGCGCGTGCAGTTGTAGGATGACTTAACTTCTTGAGTCCTAATATAAAGAGAACAGAGGCACCAAGGTACGACAGCTCAAGTATAGAGTTTTGAATTGTAAATGTTTCCATGGGTTCCTCCTATTTTTTCTTTTTCTTGAACATTTCAAGCATCCTGTCGGTGACAACAAACCCTCCTACAACATTGAGGGTTCCTAAAATCACAGCCAAAAAGCCCAATATAAGTGATAGTGTACTCTCCGCATGTCCCATAACAATTATGGCGCCAATGATAACAACCCCGTGTATAGCATTACTACCCGACATCAGCGGTGTGTGCAACACAGCAGGCACGTGTGATATCACTTCTATACCCAGGTAAACTGAAAGGATAATGATAAATATCAGGTCCTTGTTGTCCCAGAAAAATTGCAATATTCCGGTCATATAAGTTATTTTGAATTAGTGAATAATAAAA
>CALCQV010000054.1 GCA_937894795.1 uncultured Bacteroidales bacterium | reverse complement strand
CATTCCCCTTAAAGTTGCCGTAGTGCATGAGTCAACTCTAACCTTAACATAATCACCGGGTTTGTTTTCACGTGCCGGGAACACAATCACCTTATTCTGGCTATTACGTCCCGATAATTCATCGGAAGATTTTTTCGATAGATTTTCAACCAGAACTTCAAAGGTCTTGCCAACATCCCTCAGATTGCTTTGATATGACAATTCCTGCTGCAGATCAATAATTTCCTGAAGTCGCCTACCCTTTGTCACTTCATCAACATCATCCTTGTGCTTTTTGGCAGCCAGTGTGTTAGGGCGTTCTGAATACTTGAACATGAAAGCATAATCATAACCCACTTGCTTCATCAACTCCATGGTCTCAATATGATCTTCTTCTGTTTCTGAACTAAAACCGGCAATTATATCAGTTGAGAGTGCACAATCAGGTATGACTCTCTTGATGGTATCTATTCTTTCAAGATACCATTGACGGGTATATTTGCGGTTCATGAGTTTGAGTATTCGGTTGCTACCGGATTGTACCGGCAAATGAATGCTGTTACAAATATTGGGATACCGGGCAATGGTTTCTATTAACTCATCGGATATGTCCTTTGGATGTGAAGTTGCAAACCGCACTCTAAGTAATGGATTGACCATGGCAACCTGTGCCAATAGCTGCGGGAATCCGGTTCCTTCTTCACTTTTATAGGAGTTTACATTTTGTCCTAGAAGAGTTACTTCACGAATGCCTTCATTGAAAAGCCGGGTAGCCTCTTGAATTATAGTTTCGGGTGATCGACTTCTCTCTTTTCCTCTTGTGTAAGGCACAACACAATAAGAACAGAAGTTCTCACAACCCCTCATTATTGAAATAAATGAAGTAATGCCTTTGGTATTGACAGGACTGATGTCGGCATAGGTTTCATCCATTGAAAGAATTACATTGATTGCTTTTTGTCCTGTTTCAGCAATATTGAGTAATCTGGGCAAATCGCGGTAAGCATCAGGTCCAACAATCAAATCCACAATCTGTTCCTGGTTAAGGAGATCATCCTTGATTCGTTCAGCCATACAGCCCAACAAGCCTATTCGCAGATCAGGTTTTATTTTTTTATATCTCTTGAATTCTTTTAGTCGGGCTCTTATTCTCTTCTCAGCATGATCCCTGATAGAGCATGTATTAATAAATATCAAATCGGCATCAGCAATATTTTCTGTCAGCTCAAAGTCGTGATCAATCATTATAGAGCCGACAATCTGGCTATCAGAAAAATTCATCTGACATCCGTAAGTCTCCATGTATAATTTTCTTTTCTTCACTCAGTATTGTGGATAAAATTATTATAACCTGGTTTCAGAGAAACCTCTTTTCTTTAAGTGGGTGCAAAAATAGACAATTTTGAACCTCCTCATTATTAAATTGTTGTAAATAAAAATTTGGATTTTACAGAATCAATCCATTTTAAATGCGTTACTTTGTGCCCGTTTTAGAAAAAAAACCGGTTGGATTATACCTTTATTTTCAATTATGTCAAAAAATCTTGTTATTGTTGAGTCACCTGCTAAAGCTAAGACTATTGAAGGTTTTCTGGGGACAGACTATATAGTGAAATCAAGTTTTGGTCATATACGTGATCTGAAAAAAAAGCAGTTGGGTGTTGACGTAGAACACGACTTTATGCCGAGCTATGAAATTTCTGCAGACAAACAGAAGCTTATTAAGGAACTGAAGAAATTAGCCAGCGATGCTGATATAGTATGGCTTGCATCAGATGAAGACCGTGAAGGGGAGGCTATATCCTGGCATCTTCAGGAAGTACTTGCCTTAGATGCAAAAAAAACAAAGCGTATAGTATTTCATGAAATTACCAAGAGTGCTATATTAAATGCCATTAATAATCCTCGCAGCATTGATAAAAATCTGGTAGATGCTCAACAAGCCCGAAGAGTACTGGATAGATTGGTTGGTTTTGAAATTTCACCTGTACTTTGGCGCAAGGTTAAACCGGCCCTTTCGGCCGGCCGTGTCCAATCGGTTGCCGTAAGGCTGATTGTGGAACGTGAAGACGAAATCAAGTCATTCAACTCAACATTCAATTATCGTGTAACGGCAAGTTTTATCTTGCCCAATGATACCGGGAAACAACAAATCATTGCTGAACTTTCAAAACGATTCAATTCGGCTGATGAGGCTTCCGAGTTCCTTGGGAAATGCATTGGAGCGCAATACAACGTTAGTGATGTAGACACAAAACCGGGTAAGAAATCACCGGCCCCACCATTTACTACCTCTACCCTGCAGCAGGAAGCCAGTCGTAAACTGGGCATGTCGGTTGCCCGTACCATGCTCGTAGCACAGAAATTATACGAGAGTGGCAAAATCACTTATATGCGTACCGACTCGGTCAATCTTTCGCACACCGCACTTGATATGGCTAAGAAGGAAATAACCTCACTGTATGGCGACAGATATGTAAAAACCAGGAACTATACAACAAAGTCAAAAGGTGCACAGGAAGCTCATGAAGCAATACGCCCAACCGACCTGCATAAGCAGAAGATTAGTGGAGATGCCTCAGAACAAAGACTTTATGATTTGATTTGGAAGAGAACTGTTGCCTCACAAATGTCGGATGCCGAACTTGAGCGCACAACAGTTAATATTAGTATAACGAACAATTCAAAGGTATTTGGTGAGCGCTTTATTGCTAAAGGCGAAGTGATAAAATTTGATGGATTTTTAAAAGTGTACCTCGAATCAACGGATGACGAGAGTTCAGATACAGAAGAAGGTATACTGCCTCCAATCAAATCGGGCGATACTTTAAAACTGAATGAAATGATTGCCACCCAGAAATTCTCACAACAACCGCCAAGATACACTGAAGCCAGCCTGGTGAAAAAGATGGAGGAACTGGGAATTGGGCGTCCATCAACCTATTCGCCAACCATTTCCACAATTCAAAAGAGGGAATATGTTGTAAAGGAAGACAGACCAGGCATCAAGAGAGAATATGATGTCATTACACTTAAGAATGACAAAATAAATGCTGCCCGGAAAAGTGAAAATACCGGCGCTGAGAAGGCAAAGCTCTTCCCAACAGAAATTGGGGCTCTCGTTACCACATTCCTGATGCAGAACTTTGAGAATATTCTTGACTATAACTTCACGGCAAACGTTGAAAAGGAATTTGACGACATTGCACAGGGACAAAAGGTATGGAATCAGATGATAAAGGAGTTCTATGGCCCCTTTGCATCACAGGTTAAGCAAACTCTTGAGAATTCAGAAAAAGTAAAGGCAGAGCGCCTTTTGGGCATAGATCCCGAATCAGGTAAAAATGTTTATGTAAGAATTGGCCGCTTTGGACCTATGGTACAGATAGGCGAAGCTGATAACGATGAAAAACCACGTTTTGCGAGCCTGAAGAAGGGTCAGACAATGGAATCCCTTGATTTGAAAGGCGCATTGAAGCTCTTTGATTTCCCCAGGTCAATTGGTGAATACGAAGAGGCTGAAATGACGGTTGCCATAGGAAGATTCGGTCCTTATATCAGGCATAAATCGGCCTTCTATTCATTGGCCAAGACTGATGATCCTGCCTCCATTGATCAGGAAAGAGCTGTTGAGATCATTGAAGAAAAACGCAAGAAAGAAAGTGAACGCCTTATAAAGGTGTTCGCTGAGGATGAAACCATTCAAGTACTCAATGGTCGTTATGGCCCCTATATAGCCCAAGGTAAAACCAACCACAAAATCCCAAAGGGTTTAGAACCCGGTTCTCTTACTTTTGAGCAGGTTAAGGAGATTATTGGTGCTGGTGGTAACACTGCCAAGCCGGTGAAAAAAGCCAAGGCCCCTGTAAAGAAGAAGGAAAAGAAATAGTTTTATTCTTCACAACAGATTGTATATCATACATCTGTCAGAGGTGTTTCATGAGCTTCTCATGCACTTAACGGTAGTTTATTTCATACCACAATTTTAGGACATGATCTGATTGCCGATCATGACTATTTATAGTTCCATGCAGGGTTTCATTTCAAACCAGGCATGTTTGTGCTTTATTCCATTGCATATGGAATTGCATATTATTTTTACAAACATCCATTTAACATCCGTTCAACATCCTTATAACATTCATAATAGTTTAAGGTAAAATGGGTGATAAACGGAAGATGAATGGATGTTAAAAGGAGGTAATGAAAAACAAAGCCTCTTGAAATAGCAAGTTAAGGATGTTGATTAAAATGCATAACTCAATAGCTGAACCAAATAAAATTATACGTAGGTTTGAATATTCATTAATCTCAGCAGATGGATCTTTCTATATATTTTGAACCTGTGCCGGCAGAGGTTGTCGATGTTATTTATTCCGGTAAGCCTGTAATTGGCAACAAAATACTGATATACACCAAGGAAGGTGAATTTCCTGAATCTTCAGAATTTGACATTGCCTTAATTGGCGTACCTGATGGTCGTTTTGCATTTAACAATGAAGACTGCGGCGAGGCGCCCAATGAAGTACGTAAGCATCTGTATAATCTGTTTCCAGGTGCATGGAAATCGCGCATTGCTGATATGGGTAATATCAAGAAAGGGCATACTGCTGCCGATACCATATTTGCACTGGCCGAAGTGATGGCCTCACTGATTGGGAATAAAATTTTCCCGGTAATCATAGGGGGCAGCCAGAGCCTTACATACGGTATGTATAAAGCATATGAGCAGTTGGAGAAGATTATAAATGTGGCTGTTATTGATGCACGGTTTGACCTTGGTGGAGGTTCAAATGATGAGCTTAACTCACAGAATTACCTTAGCAAGATAATATTGCTCAAGCCAAATTATCTCTTCAACTATACCAACATAGGATACCAGACATATTTTATTGATCAGGCAGAGATAGAACTCATGGGCAAATTACTGTTTGACAGCTATAGGCTGGGAGTGATGAATAATGATTTCAAGGAAATAGAGCCCCTGGTGCGAAATGCTGATATGGTCTCGTTTGACATAAGTGCGGTTAAAGGATCAGAAGCGCCCGGTAACGGGAATGCTTCTCCCAATGGATTTACAGGTGAGCAGGCTTGTCAGGCGGCTCGTTATGCAGCAATGAGTGATAAACTTTCGTCCATTGGATTTTTTGAATTGAATCCGCTTTTCGACCGTAACGGTGCTACCTCATTTCTGATGGCTGAAATATTGTGGTATGTATTCGAAGGTTTCAACCAGCGTAAAAAGGACTTCCCTACTCCGGCCAATGATGATTTTATTAAATACACGGTTCCAACAACCGACTTTGAGGATGGAATAGTGTTCTTCAAGAGTCGAAAAACTGACCGTTGGTGGATGGAAGTAATATGTGGTGATGAGAAACAGGTTAAATACTCGGCCCATTACATGGTTCCGTGCTCATATAAGGATTATCTTACTGCTTGTAATAGTGAAATACCTGATCGCTGGTGGCAGGTATATCAGAAGCTTATGTAATTTATCATTTTAGTAACGCTGATAAACAGAGAAGGTATGATAAAACAAGTTGTCTTTTCATTGGTACTTTTGGCTACTCTGGCCGTTTTTGCCTATAGCATGAAACGCCTGTGGTATAACTTCTCACTAACTAAGAAACAGCCTGTTGGTAACTGGGGAAAGAGGTTCAGGCTGATGTTGGAAGTGGCAATAGGGCAAACCAAGATATTCAGATATCCGCTTGCCGGAATCTTCCATGCGCTGGTATTCTGGGGCTTTCTTGTAATTACCCTTGGAAGCATTGAAATGGTTATTGACGGGATCTTCGGAACGGAGAGAATTATGTCAGGTACAGGCTGGTTTTACGACTTTATAACTGCCTCAGGTGATATTATGGCTTATGTGATAGTGGTATGTATCCTCTTTTTCTTGTCCAGGCGTTTGTTTATCAGGATAAAGCGATTCTATGGAGTAGAAATGCAGCCTAAATCGAAGTACGATGCATTGATAGCACTTAAAATCATTCTCCTTCTCATGGTGTCACTTGCCGGGCTAAACATGGCTTATTGCCAAATGCATCCTGATGATCATGTGGGCCTCTTTCCATTGAGCTCTATATTTGCCCCTCTGCTCTTAAGTGATTTGAGTACTCATGGATTACATGTATTACATGAAATAAGTTGGTGGGTGCATATTCTTCTCATTTTCATTTTTGCCAATATATTGCCTTACTCAAAACATTTTCACGTATTCACATCCATACCAAATGTGTTTTTAAGCAGGCTTGAGCCTTTGGGTTATCTGCAAAATATGCCATCCATCACTACTGAAATCAGGTATATGTTGTTTCCGGAAACTGCTGAGTCACCAACCGAAGCAAGTGTAGCACGCTATGGTGTCAAGGATGTTGGTGATGTGACATGGAAAAATTACCTTGACTCACTGGCATGCACTGAATGCGGAAGGTGTACCGATAACTGTCCGGCAAATATCACAGGAAAGAAACTATCACCCCGGAAGATATTTATTGACCTCAGAGCGCGGATGAAGGAATATGCTGAAGCAACCCGCGTAAATGGTTTGGAATATAATGATGGCAAGAGTCTGCTGCATGATTTTGTGAGCACTGAAGAGTTATGGGCATGTACTACGTGTAATGCCTGTGCCCAGGAGTGTCCTGTGAATATCAATCATCCGTCACTCATTGTTGATATGCGGCGGTATCTGGTAATGGAAGAAGCCTCAGCACCTGCGGGCTTAAATGCCATGTTTGCAAATATTGAGAACAATGGGGCGCCATGGCAGTATCCGCCTGAAGACCGGCTTCTCTGGCTTAATGATCTCAATAAATCATGATACCGGCGAAGTGACTGATTGATTCAATGAATGAGCTGATATAATTGCAGAATATTGTCAAATACTTAGACTAAAACAATGAAAGATATAGAAACATATACCGTTCCCATAATGGCCGACCTGGCAGCGCAGGGCAAGACACCTGAATATCTTTTTTGGGTAGGTTGCGCAGGGGCCTTTGATACACGTTATAAGAAAGTAACCGTTGCCTTTGCAAAACTCCTGCTTCATGCTGAAGTTGATTTTGCCATACTGGGCAGTGAAGAAACCTGCAATGGCGATCCTGCAAAAAGAGCAGGAAATGAGATGCTGTTCCAGATGCAGGCATTGAGGGTGATTGAAATGCTGAAAATGTATAATGTAAAGAAGATCATTACTTGCTGTCCGCACTGTTTCAATATATTCAAAAATGAATACCCCGAACTGGGAGGGAATTATGAAGTGACACACCACTCTGTATTTCTGAATGAGCTTGTGGAAAAGGGCATTCTTACATCTGATAAGAACATCTTGAAGGATAAGAGCATTGTCTACCACGATCCCTGTTACCTTGGCAGGGGCAATGATATATATGAACCCGCACGGGAGATCAATAAATCGGTTACTGACAAGATTATTGAGATGCCCAGAAACAGGAGCAAGGCTCTTTGTTGTGGAGCCGGAGGTGCACAGATGTTCAAGGAAGCAGAAACCGGCAACAAGGAGGTATTTGTTGAACGCACCGAAGAAGCCCTCAACACAGGGGCTGACATTGTTGCTACATCCTGCCCTTTCTGTATGACCATGATAACCGACGGTATAAAGTACAAGAACCGTGAGGATGAGGTAAAGAATTTGGATATTGCAGAACTTTTACTGATGGCATTGAAGATTGATCTGTAAGGCTAAAGGCCAGGGTTAAAAGGCTAACTCCCTGATTTGTTTCGTTACTAAGTGGCTTTACCAATTGACTATTTTGTAAAGTCAGGCAGTCTGTCACATTTGTCCAAAGTCCCTAAAGTCTCCAAAGTACTGCTTGTCCCACCAGTCCTATTAAAAGCTATTACCCAATAAAAACTGTAAATAATTTTTATATTTTGTCTTTTAAAGACTTAATGTAAAAAATTTTATATAGAAAAATACCGGTTAAAAAAGCACAGATTTTATTTTTTCATTGAGAGTCAGGCTCTTTACTCATAACGAGGATAAAACATATAAAAAACTTCAATAAAAATTTGGAATGTCACACATGTTTTTTATAACTTTGGGTTGAAATAACAAAATGCTCAACTATAATGAGCCGGCTAATGCAAATACTGATCTGTAATATTGATAAAACACTGGTTTCAATATTTCTATTGCAGGCTTTAGTGTTTCACTGCAATATCTTCAAGGGGGGGGGTAAAAAGCAGGTAATCAATGCAATAGCATTGATAGGCTTCTCCTCGTTCCAATCAGGTTGTTTGAAGAGGTTCCCTCCTTAGGTATGATTATTTGAATAAGTAGGTAGTATTGTAACGAAGTGCATCAGTTACACTTTCGCAAAAATAGCATTCAAATAAATTTTATATTTAATAGCAAAATCATGAAATCATGTAAATTAATATTGTTAATCGCCTTTATTGCAGTCGGTTTTTCATCTGTAGCGCAAAGTCCCACAGTTTCATGGTATGATCCAGGGTACACTGGATTTCATGAAGTAGAAGTTTATATAATAGATACATATATTCCTGCATCATATTTAGTGGCATCGGCAAAAAATCTACCCTACATTCAGACACAGATACCTTTTTATAATATCGATATTTCATCTGTAGGTATTGTTGAAGATAGTCATGACTTAAGGTACCGATATTTTGCTGTTGTTAAGAGACAGGGGACCTCTATTTATAGAACTGTTTATTCGGAATTATTAGATGCGACAGGAACACGTTTTTATACTGGTACATTACATGTTGACTTCTAAATCTTAATATTACCTGTACCTCTAATATCAAAAATAAAAGAATAGGGAACTTTAAGTTACTTGAGTTTCCTATTCTTCTTATTAACTTGTTTTAAGGTAGGAATAGTCACTGGTTAAATCTCATTAGACCCTAGAATATATTATCTTTGACTTAGCCTTTTATTAATAATGAAAAAGAATATATTTTTAATTGTAAGTTTAACTTTAATCTCATTAAGCTTATTCGCCCAGGGTGAATGGAACAACTGGTACTTTGGTAAAAGTGCTGCAGTAACATTTAATAGCGGCAGCCCTGTACTATTACCGCCCGGCGCAAACTGGTGGGGTGGGAGTAGTGCCTCTGTCAGTGATTCCCTGGGGAACTTATTATTTTATACGGATGGTTCTCAGGTCTTTAAAAGAAATCATGCCCAAATGCTTCATGGAATTGATCTGATTTCCGGGAGTGAAACCAAAGGTCCAATAATACTGCCCGTTCCAAACAGTAAGAATTTATACTACATTATTACTGTTTATTATCCTGAAAATAATTTGAATCTTATACCAGGAAGTGGATTGTACTATACTATAGTGGATATGACACTCGATAATGGTTTTGGGGATGTAACAGAAAAAAATGTCACTATACCCCTTCCGGTTCCAGGAAAAGCAATGGATAAGCTCACTAGTGTCAGGCATAAAAACAATCGCGATATATGGTTTATAACAAGAGTTTTCCCCGGTGATAAATTTGTATCATTTTTGTTAACTCCAACTGGTATAAGTCCTAATACTGTTGTGAGTGAAAGTTTTAAGTGGATTGATATTTCAACCAGTGTCCCATGGCAGAATCAAATTTGGGGGGAGTTAAATGTTAGTCCGGATGGAAAAAAAATGGCAACTGCATACGGCAATGTTGCACTCTTCGAAATTGGTGATTTCAACATTGAAACTGGGCTTTATACTCATCTGTTTGGGGTTGATCCACCTGATGATGGTATTTTTTATTATGCACCTGTAGCTTTAGAATTTTCGCCTGATTCTAAATTATTATATGTTTCGGCTCCATATCATGATGGTTCATATGAAAAGCCAATTTATCAGTATGAAACCTCACATATCGATTCATTACAATTTAATTTATCAGCAAAAATTGCCGGCAATGGATTAGTGGAAGTGCTTCAGACTGGACCAGATAGTAAAATTTATGGTGGAAGGTTAAATGATCCTTATTTGAGTATCATTAATAACCCTAATGAAAGGGGTTTGTTTTGCAACTATCAATATCAAAGTTTCTCGTTAGCTGGTAGAGAAGTTACATTTAATCTCCCCCAAATGATCCAAAAGTACTTTGCTTATTTCAATGCCCAGCACCTCTGTGCTAACCAGCCTGTGGAATTCACTTCCAATATATGGCCTTTGCCTGATAGTGTCTACTGGAACTTTGGGGATGCAGCTTCAGGAAACATGGATACTTCCAGCCTGATTAACCCGACACATGTTTATAGTTCCCCGGGTAATTATGAGATCAAGCTTATTGCTTATTGGCCGGGCGACAGGTCTGATACCACAATTAAAAACATTACAATTGGACTACCGCCCAACCCGGCATTGGGAGAAGATAAGGAAATTTGTATTGGAGGGTCAACTATATTAACCTCAGCTGCTTTTGATAGTTATCAATGGATAACCGGCGAAACCACTCAATCAATCAGTGTGGCTGATACCGGAGTTTACTGGGTGGATGTGACTAATGCTGAAGGTTGTATTGGCAGGGATTCTATAAGGGTTGATTACTTTGCTCCACCGGTTCTAAATACTGATAGTCTGGTTATTTCTCCCACTACCTGTGGAGGAAGCAGGGGTGCTATAACTGGATTAACTGCCACAGGAGTTGAACCGGTCAATGTTGAATGGCGCGATGGGTACAACAACTTTATTGCAGCAGGATACGATCTCATTAATATGCCGGTTGGTAATTATTACTTGTGGTCGAGCGATGGGAATGGTTGCACCAACCTGCTTGGTCAGTATTACATCAGGGATGCAGGCGAAGTATTGATTGACACGGTGAAAAGCACTCCTTCGTATTGCGGATCCAACAATGGCACCATCACCATAAGAGCTGTTAGCGGTTTGGGAGAAAAACTACAATACTCTGTTGATGATGGAGGTACATGGAGTAACGATAGTATTTTTACAAACCTATCCCCGGCAATGCCTTTCTTTATAAGAGTAAGGGTAATTGATACCACCGGATGCCAGGCTGTGTTTGAGTTTAATCCTGTAACTATAGCTGACTTGCCGGGTCCTGAAGTGTCAGCAACCTCAGAGCCCGAAACGGATAATAATGCCGATGGTAAGATAACAATAACTGCAACCGGCTTTGGAACTCTTACTTACATACTTGAAAACGGCACACCACAGGACTCAGGGGTGTTTAACGGACTTGAAGCAGGGATGTATCATTATAGGGTAGAAGATGAGAATGGGTGTTTTGTTGAAGACAGCATATGGGTGGAACACCTGCAGGGGTTTATCCTGTCGGCCATAGCAGGAAATGATACCATATGCCGCACCCAGAAACTGCACATACCGGTGATGGTTGATAACTTCAACAGCATAAGGTCATTTAAGGCTATAATGAAGTATGAAGCACAAAAAGTAACCTGTCACGGCTATATGCCGGGAAGTATTAACAACCAGTTGCCGGGAATTAGTATAATAGATTTTCCCGCCATACAGGAAATTGTTGTCACATGGCTGGGGAGCAACAGTGTAACACTTCAGGGCATGGAACAACTATTTACGCTGGTATTTACACCCAATGAAACAGGCATAAGCGGGTTAACCTGGGACCAGGCACCCGGTAAGTCGTATTTTGAAGGTGATAACGGATTAATTGATAATGTACAGTTAGTTCCCGGCCAGATGCAGGTGAATGACCCTGCAGCTGTTTCCATAGGCTATGAACCGGCAGTTTGTGAAGGAGAGATGCTGATAATAGCACCTGTATTTACAGGCACTGCTCCAATGCAATACCAATGGCAAAAGCCGGATGGAGGAACTGATACCCGGGATATGATTTTTCAACCTTTTGCAGGAGAGGAGCATTCAGGCGATTACCGGATAAAGGTAACCGATGCACTGGGATGCAGTGACTCAGCAGTAATAACAGCAAAGGTAATACCACCACCCACCGCCAACTTCCCCGAAAGCCCTATTCCCTTCGAAAACCAGTATACCCTCGAAGCCCCGCAAGGCTATGCCTCTTATGAATGGAGTAACGGTGAAACCAATTACTTCATAACAGTAACCGAAGAAGGTGAATACTCCGTTATCATAAAGACCACTGAGGGCTGCGAATCACGAGATACCGCCATGCTGCTGAATGTGGCAGTGCCGGTCTATGTACCGAATGCCTTTACTCCCAACGGTGACGGATTAAACGATAACTTCAAACCCATCATCACAAAACCCGACCTTGTAAGCCAGTACCACCTCTCCATTTACAACCGCTGGGGACAGTGCTTCTTTGAAACCAGCGATACTTCAAAGGGATGGGATGGGAAGGATGAGTTGCCGGGGGTTTATAATTGGGTGGTGATTTATAGGGATGGAATGGGGAAGGTGAATCAGATCAGGGGGGTGGTTACTTTGATAAAGTAAGTTCAAAGGTTGTTCAAAGGTGGTTCAATGTTGTTCAATGTTGTTCAATGTAGTTCAATGTTGTTCAATCTTGTTTTCCACTAGTCCCAATAGTCCCACAAGTCTCACAAGTCCCACTTGTCTACAAGCCTCAATTAAAGTTATTATGAGAATAAATACATAAAAACTTCAATAAAAATTTGGAATGTCGCACATGGTTTTTATACCTTTGGGTTGAAATAACAAATTGCTCAAATATAATGAGCCGGCTAATGCAAATACTGATCTGTAATATTGATAATACTCAGGTTTCAATATTTTTATTGCTGGCTGTAGTGTTCCAATGCAATATTTTCATAGGGGGGGGGTAAAAAGCAGGTAATCAGTGTATTAACATTGATATGCTTCCCCTCGTTCCAATCAGGTTATTTGAAGAAGTTCCCTCCTTAGGTGGCGTGATCATTTTGCAGTATTAAATGATTGCACTCCTATCCCCTTGCATCAGGGATCTTCACTATTTCAAACGTCATATTTTTTATGATCATTAAGATCAAAATTCCAAAATAATAATTTTACCAACCATGAAAAAACTAATTTTGATTACCGGATTATTTTTGCTTACTTTGAGTGGGTTTAGTCAATTTACTATTCCCGTTACTCTTTATGGCGATTGCGTTTACACATAGACAGGAACTTTTTATGGTGTACATGTCAAAGTGTATGAGGGCACAGTATTAAAGGCTGAGGGTTATGCTACTTCCATGACAACAACAAATCAATTATCTGTCGAAATTCCTGAATTTTGCGTGAATGATAATACAAGTATTTATACAATTGTTGTTGATGCACTTAAGGCATACATTGTAGATCCAAGTTCGAGAATCTGTAAGGGAACATACATAAATTCTGAATTATTCTCTTGCGAAAGTTTTGTAAATGGAGTGCCAGTTCAACCAGTAACTCTTGAATAATAATCAAATGTCAAAGCAAATTACCATTTGGCTTTTCATTTTTTTTGCTATTGAGTTAAATATAAACGCTCAGAATCAGGCAAATATCTGGTATTTTGGACATCAAAACGGATTAGACTTCAATACAGGCTATCCGATCCATTTAGCCGATTGTCCACGCTGGTTGAAATACAGCAACTGTATTTCTGACACAAATGGTAATTTGCTTTTTTTTACTGACGGGCAAACTGTATGGAATAAGGACCTCGAAGTAATGATGAATGGTACTGGCCTTGATGGGGACTTTAATAATTGGCAACCTTCAGTTATTTGCCCTGATCCTGGCAATCCGGACAGGTATTTTATTTTCACAGTGGGATCTTGGGATATCCATAAAGGTTTAGAGTATAGCATTGTTGATATGACCCTCGATGATGGAAGAGGTGCAATAGTAAATAAAAATATAATTGTTTCGGGAGGAGAATTTGCGAAACACAAAATTACAGCAGTCAGGCAGGCGAACAACCTTGATTGGTGGATAATTACGCGTTTTCAGGAACCTGACTCTCCGAATGCATGGGCCTGCTTTAGCCTGACCTCTGCCGGCATAAATCCACCAGTAATTACTCCTGCTTATAACTCACTTACAATGCAAAGTGGACCGGTGAAAGTTTCTCATGACCAAAAAAAAATTATTTCAGTTCAATCGGGTAGCGCAAATAGCCATGGCAGTTTTGATGTATGTGATTTTGATAGGGTAACCGGAACAATCACCCACAAATACCGTATTAAGGAACATTGTTATGAGTGTTTTGGAATTTATGGAATGGAGATTTCCCCTGACTCTAAACTGCTATACATCTCATTTGATGCACTCAATCTGGTTCCTGCTAATGAACATTATAGTTTCATATATCAATATGATTTAACAAAAAAAGATTCACTTGAGTTTTTGAATTCCAGGCTTGATGTTAATACAAATAATAATGCCGGTGATCTTCAGCTGGCTCCGGATGGTAAAATATATGTATCAACAAGTGGATTCGACCCACAAGGTAACAGATATCTAGGCGTCATTAATGATGTTTGGAAAAAAGGGGCATTTTGTAACTTTCAAAAGAATGCAGTGGACTTAGGAACACAAAATAATAGTACTACACTTCCATCATTCCCTTCGGAACTACTCTATCGATTTATTTTTGTTGGTTCTTGTGCCAAAACTCCCTTCACTTTCCGCCACCGCTTTATACCTGAACCGGATAGTATAATGTGGTCCTTTGGTGATGGTACCACATCAACTGATTTTAACCCCACACATGTTTTTCAGTCAGGAGGCAATTATGAAGTGCATGCTCATGTTGTTTATCCTGATGGAAGGATTGAAGAGACATCGAGGGAAGTAGAAGTACTTGCAGCACCTGAGCCCTGGCTTGGGAATGATACCCTGATGTGTGCGGCAACAACTGTTCAACTTGATGCAGGGACTGGGTTTACACAATATGTATGGAATCAGCAATTCCCTCCGGGAAACCAATACTATACGGTTACTGATACGGGTTATTATTCGGTAAAAGTACGTAATGACCTAGGATGTTATGGCTCCGATACTATACATATTGGCTTGTATCCGCCTGTTTTTCTTGATATTTCAAATGTTCAGATCTCTAACACCACTTGTGGTAACAGCACCGGTGCTATAAGAGGTATTCAGGTATCACCGGCTGCAACTGTTGAATGGCATGATGGCAATGGAAATCTGGTTGGAACAGAAATTGAGATTTCAGACCTGCCGGTTGGCAATTACTTTCTGACTGTAATCGACACTACCGGATGTGTTACACAAGTTCCAACTCCATTTAATGTAATTAATACGGATGCAAACCTGATAATTGAATCAGCAGAAGGAAATAATGCCACCTGCGGACTATCGAACGGTAGTATTGAGGTTCAAACTTCAGTATTCAGCGACCTGCTCCTTTTTTCATCCGATGGCGGGAATACATGGCATGACAACCAGGGTGTTTTTGATAATCTGCCCGCGGGCGATTACATGATATGGGCAAAAGACGCTCAGGGCTGTGAAGCAATATATGATAATAATCCTGTATGGGTGAATAACTCAGGAGGCCCTGTAGTAACATTCACCGGATCGACCAATGCTACAGGTGCTAATGCGAATGGAACAATAACAATTACAGCAACAGGTGATAGTTTATACTATCAACTCAACGGAGGAGGCGCACAAGATACCGGTTATTTTGAGGGACTGGCACCTGATGTGTATGATGTAACTATTACTGATAAATATGGTTGTGATACAACAGTGACTATAACGGTTACCTCTGAGACCGGTTACCAGTTATCGGCACTTGCAGGTAAAGACCGGCAATGCCTGCATAAAATGGCTACCTCCGTATTAAAAGTATCTAATCTTAATGGCGTGAAAGACTTTAAAGCAACAGTACAGTTCAATAGTCTGTTAATGGATTGTATTGGTTATGATGAATTGTTTCACCCGGCTCTTGTTATTACAGAATTCCCCAACAGGGTAGAACTGGAATGGCATGGTTCAAGTCCGCTTACGCTGAATGATACAACTACTCTGGCCAACCTTGTATTTGAAACAAGACAGACTGGATTGGCTGAAGTTCACTGGGATATTCCGGGAAGCAGCTATTTCTGGGATGAGAACGGGAATAATATACCTTGTAACCCAATCGACGGAGAGGTTACTATAAGCGATCCTCCTGTAGTGGTTACGAATGGGGATAAAACTCTCTGTGAAGGTGATTTAACAGTAATATCAGGTGATATATTTTATGGAGTACCACCTTATGCGCTTGAGTGGACAAAACCCGATGGATCAACAACCAATGACACGCCAATATGGTTATTTGACTTGGGTGCTGATCAGTCAGGTAATTATATCATTTCAGTAACCGATAACTATGGTTGTAATGTAAAAGATACGGTAACACTCAATGTAGTACCACCACCCACCGCCAACTTCCCTGATACTCTCATTCCTTTCGAAAACCAATACACCCTCGAAGCCCCGCAAGGATATTTCTCCTACCAGTGGAGTAATGGTGAAACCAATTACTTCATAACAGTAACAGAAGAAGGCGAATACTCCGTTATCATAAAAACTACCGAAGGCTGCGAATCAAGAGATACCGCCATGCTGGTGAATGTGGCAGTGCCGGTGTATGTCCCGAATGCCTTTACACCAAACGGCGATGGCCTGAATGATACCTTCAAACCCATCATCACAAAGCCTGACCTTGTAAGCCAGTACCACCTCTCCATTTACAACCGCTGGGGACAGTGCTTCTTTGAAACCAGCGATACTTCAAAGGGATGGGATGGGAAGGATGAGTTGCCGGGGGTTTATAATTGGGTGGTGATTTATAGGGATGGAATGGGGAAGGTGAATCAGATCAGGGGGGTGGTTACTTTGATAAAGTAAGTTCAAAGGTGGTTCAAAGGTTGTTCAATGTAGTTCAATGTTGTTCAATCTAGTTTTCCACAAGTCCCACAAGTCTCACAAGTCCCACTTGTCTACAGCCTCAATTAAAGTTATTATGAGAATAAATACTTAAAAAACTTCAATAAAAATTTGGAATGTCGCACATGGTTTTTTAACTTTGGGTTGAAATAACAAAATGCTCAAATATAATGAGCCGGCTAATGCAAATACTGATCTGTAATATTGATAATA
>CALCQV010000053.1 GCA_937894795.1 uncultured Bacteroidales bacterium | reverse complement strand
CTGACCAGATAGCCTCGGTGCTGCAAACAGCCCAGACACCCTATAACTGGTCAAATACAACCTATAGTCGTCCGGCAAAAACCGATCTGGTGATTTATGAACTCCTGCTGCGTGATTTCGTGGCAACACATGATTACCAAACGCTCATTGACACCCTCAGCTATCTGAAGCGTCTGGGTGTGAATGCCATAGAGCTCATGCCGGTATCAGAATTCGAGGGCAACTCCAGCTGGGGTTATAATACCGCTTTTCACTTCGCCCCCGATAAATACTATGGGACAAAAAATGACCTGAAGGAATTCATTGATGTTTGTCACCAACAGGGTTTTGTTGTGATACTTGACATAGTGCTCAACCATGTATTCGGCTCCTCCCCTTTTGCAAGGCTTTACTGGGATGCTGCCTACAACAGGCCAGCCGCCAATAACCCCTGGCTTAATCCCGTTGCAAAGCATGATTTCAATGTTGGCTACGACTTCAACCACGAAAGCCCGGCAACCAAGGAACTCGTTGAACGGGTGGTTAAATACTGGATCACCGAATATAAGGTGGATGGCTACCGCTTTGACCTCTCAAAGGGATTCACACAAAACAACACGCTGGGCAACACTACTGCCTGGGGCTATTACGACGCATCGAGAATTGCCATCTGGATGAACATTGCCAATAAAATATGGGCCACAGACCCCGGTGCCTATATCATACTGGAACACTTCGCCGATAATACCGAGGAGAAGGTGCTGGCCAATTACGGCATGATGCTCTGGGGTAACATGAACTATAAATACCGCCAGTCAGTGTCGGGCAAGGGCGACAATGACCTCTCATGGGGATCCTACAAAAACAGAGGCTGGAATGACCCTAACCTGGTTGGTTACATGGAAAGCCATGATGAAGAACGGTTGATGGTGGCCATACAGACGGATGGCAATATCACCAATCCGTGGTATAACATCTCACACGCTGATACCGCCATAACCAGGATGATATCGGCAGCGGCCTTCTTCTACACCATACCAGGCCCCAAGATGATATGGCAATTCGGCGAGCTGGCCTATGACTACTCCATTGACTACAATGGCCGCCTGGGTGAAAAGCCCATCAGGTGGGACTATTATGACGACTGGCGCCGCCATCACCTCTATACCATGACGGCAGCCCTCCTACAGCTCAAAAAGGAGCATGATGTGTTCCGCACCAGTGATTTCACGGTAAGCGGCCAGGGACTGCAAAAAACCATCAACCTCAGGAGTGAGGAGATGTCAGTGACCGTAGCTGGCAACTTTGGGGTGCAACCCGCCCAGGTATTGCCGGGCTTCAACCAGCTTGGCAAATGGTATGACTACTTCACCGGCGACTCACTCAATGTGGTCTCACTAACAGACAACATCTACATGAAGGCCGGCGAATTCAAACTATTCACCTCCAAAAGACTGGCAGTGCCTGAAACCGGATTGTCAATACCCGAAAAGGCCAGATACCACAACACCATCCTTGGTGAGGCTTATCCGAACCCGGCATCCGGCAATATCATCATACCCATCAATATGCCCGCGAGAGGCCAACTCACCCTGGAACTCTATAATACCACCGGCGTCAAAGTGCTGGAACTATTCAACGGTCACCATGATGCAGGCCTGCAGCTAATCAATGCGCAGCTTGATAACATCCCGGCAGGGTTGTATTACCTACGGTTGAGCACTGGCAATAAAGCTGAGAATACCAAGGTCGTGATTGCGAAGTGAAAATAATGGGGACATGCGGGACATGCAGGACGAGTTATTAGTGATTATTGCTATGATTTTTTCTTGCGACAGCCATACGTTCTGATATTCCACCTTCATTTAAGAAATCCTTTTCAAGTTTTGTCAATTGTCTTCTTAGCAGATACGTAGCAAAATTGATTAAGGTTATCATCGTATTAGCGCAGATTTCAGGATTTTCATGTTCTATTGCTTTTTTAAATGTTTCATAAGTCGGTGTTGAAGTGCTTCTATTGAGTTCCTGTAGCCTTTTTACCAGTTGGTGTGTGCTTTCCCACAAATACAAGTTTCTGACCCTTAAAAAATCCTGGTAATCTATCAAAAGCTCCTCCAGGCTAGCTTTGGCAACATTAGTTAGTTTTATTTCTGTCTTTTTTGATGTGGCTGAAGCCATACTTCCTTCGGCAATATTCTGTTTTCCACTTCTGGCAGCCTGAACCATTTGATCAACTGTTCGGTCAAATGGCCTAAAAAAACGCCTGGTGAAATAGACTGTACCATCATAAATTATTTCAGCTTTCTGATAACTGTACAATTTTCGATACCCGCCATAAACAGGTAAAAACCCTTCACTACTTTGGTCACTCATTTCCTAAAAATTTTAAATCCACCTTTAACTTGTAAAATTCCCCTTGTCGTTCTTGTCCTGTATGTCCCACGTTTTCAAGTTTTCATGGCTTCACATCTGCACGTCATCACTTCTTCACAAATTTTCCACTACTCCTATACTTACCATCTATAATCCTGACAATATACATTCCCGGAACAAGCATTCCAATTTTAATAGTTGGCCTTACACCGGTGAGATTTCCACTCAGCACTTTGTAACCATAGAGATTATAAACTGAATACTCTGCCTTCTCACTTGCAGGCATATTTGCAATAGCAATGATATCTTCAGCAGGGTTTGGGTATAAGGTTACATTAGAATAGGATTCCTTTTGTTGAAGGCCCAATGAACTGTTTGGTATGATTACATTGCCATTGGCAACGGCATTTCTGAGAGAGTCAATGTTACGGAGCAGCTGGTTTACTGACGACATGGCCCCATTATTGCCCAGGCCGGCACAGTAGGCCAGGTCAATCTCCTGTACTTGTCCGGGTGCCAGTGTAAAAGGCCCCATGGAGGCAAGGGTGCGGCGGTCGCCGGCACGGTTTCTTACCTGCTCTTCTGTCCAGAACTTAGTGCCCTGGTTATAACCGTTACCCGGGAACTGGCAATTGGTGCCATAATTCAGCGGGTCAGAATCACCCGGGAACATATACCGGGCAGGTGTTCCATTACCCCCATTGGAGTGGTGGCCGTTACCTCCATACATTACCGGCGTTTCATCATCCCATATTCCGGTCATGAAATTGTATAATTCCTGATAGTCAACGCCTCCATTCCAGGAG
>CALCQV010000052.1 GCA_937894795.1 uncultured Bacteroidales bacterium | reverse complement strand
TTGCAGGGTGGAATCTATACGGTAACCGCTTTTGTAAGGTATCCGGATGGCAGGGAAGAAACCGCAACCAGGGATGTAGCAGTAAGCGCACTTCCTGAACCCTATCCTGAAAGCGATACTGTCATCTGCAAGGGAACAACAGTCACCCTGCAGGCTGAAGGCGGATATGATTCATACCTGTGGAGTACTAACCAAACCACTGATTTCATTACAGTGGCAGATACCGGTTATTATTGGGTTGAAGCAGTAAATACCGAGGGGTGCATTGGAAGGGATACCCTGCATGTTGGATGGTACCCAATTCCACAACTGACTGCCGATACCGTTATCTCACCTACCACCTGCGGAAACAGTATTGGTGCAATAACCGGTGTAAATATAACCGGTGGTTCCCCGCCTTATACTATCCTCTGGCTCAACAGTCAGGGAGATACCCTTGGGACTACCAACGATCTTTACAACCTTGGAGTCGACAATTATTACCTTTGGGTAAATGACCAGAGTGGTTGTAATGTTCTTTTAGCCTCATGTGCCATTAATAACTTCAACTCTGACCTGATCATTGTAGATGTCAACCCAACAGATACCTGGTGTAGTCAGCCATTAGGCGAATTGGATGTGTTGGTACAATCGGGATTGAGCAACAGGCTATTTTACTCAATTGACAACTGGGCAACCTATCAAACCAATGGCCGGTTTACTAACCTTATGCCCGATAATTATTTCGTTAAGGTAAAGGATAGCCTGGGTTGTGAAGCTGTTTATGCCGGTAACCCGGTAATCATACAAAACAGGCAAGGGTTGATGGTATCAGGTGTGACCGTTAAGGATGAAACTGATCTAAATGCCGATGGGGAAATAACCGTTTCAGCCTCTGGGGATACACTGAGCTATTCAATCAATGGTTCAGTTCCACAGTTACAGGGTATATTTGATGGTCTTGCCAAAGGCACCTATACAATTACGGTAACTGATGTTCATGGATGTGACAGCACTTTTACTGTTGTGGTAGATAGGATTACCAGTCAAACTCTGTTAGCCACAGCAGGTGATACTACGGTTTGTAACGGACTTCGTGCTTCAGAACCACTGCTGGTGAGTAACTTTAAAGACATCACATCATTCGAGATCACATTAACATACAATAACATACTGCTTGATGCCACCGGATACATCAATGTTCATCAGGATATAGCTTCAGAACTTGAGCCGATGAACTATCCGGCCACCGGAACATTAAGCCTAAGATGGACAGGCACCGCACCTCTTACCCTGCCGGATAATACTGTTTTGATGGATATAGTAATGCAGGGAAAGAATCCTGGATTATCTTCAGTTGACTGGGTGCTTACAAGCAATGAAACAAGGTTTGTAAATATAAACGGGGTATCAGTGCCTGTTATTCCTGTAATGGGAAGCGTAACAGTGGCTCCCTCACCCGAGATTTGGGGGTTTTACCAGGATCAAGTATGTGAGAACAGCACACTTTCACAAATGGCCATACCATTAGGAGGAACAGGTACTTCAACAATTATATGGGAAACTCCCAAAGGAATGAGTACCGGCGCTGAGTATAAGGTAGACTATGCAAGAATGGCCGACGCAGGGTTGTACATGGTAAAAGTGATTGATCAGATGAACTGTATGGCCACCGATTCGGTGCATGTAACGGTAATAAAATTACCAGATGCTGATTTTCCTGCAGTGGATAGTATTATTTATTTCGAGCAGTCATACCAATTGGAAGCAACACCCGGCTATGCCTCCTATGAATGGAATACTGGTGATACCACTTACTTCATCACTGTAACCGAAGAGGGTGAATACTCGGTAATCATCCAAACAGCGGAAGGCTGCACTGACACCACTGCAGTAATGATGGTCAACACCTGGTTCCCG
Source organism: uncultured Bacteroidales bacterium (assembly GCA_937894795.1). GTDB lineage: Bacteria > Bacteroidota > Bacteroidia > Bacteroidales > Lentimicrobiaceae > Lentimicrobium. The sequence continues at coordinate 139 of CALCQV010000052.1, read as the reverse complement.
GTGAATGTGCCCAATGCCTTCACGCCAAACGATGACGGATTGAATGATGTGTTCCGCCCGGTGGTTGATACGGAGCAGGTAAGACAGTTCAGCATGAGTATCTATAACCGATGGGGACAGCTGTTCTTTGAAACCGGTG
>CALCQV010000051.1 GCA_937894795.1 uncultured Bacteroidales bacterium | reverse complement strand
TAATTATCGCATTAAAAGAAAAAGAGGCTATCCTTTTGAGACAGCCTCTTTATTTTCTGTTTATCTTATTTCAGGCTTATGGGTTTGTTGTGCTTAAACATTACGATGGTCAATACTCATTTGGATTAATAATACCACTATCAAATAAACCGAGAATCGTAGCGCCAAATATAAATAGTATCACTAGTGTTAATGCTATTCCTATAACCATAAGTATTAGAGTAGCTTTTGCCCAATTTGATTTTGAAATGGGAATATTTGAGCTGAATGCCCAAACAAAAAGCATTATAAATCCAACAAACGGAATAGCTGTAATGAGTAATGTTATTAGCCAATCACTTAATGAAAGGCTCTCTTTGCCGGTAGTTTCTACTGCTTCCATAATGGTCTTTGATTAGAGATGATGATTTTGAATGTTTCAGATATAAGGTAAAATTACTAATAATAATGTACTCTCGTTAATGCTTATTTTTGTACTAAAATATTAACCACAATATGGAACTGCTTTCAATTTTTACAAGTGATTCACCTCTATTTGCCTGGGTAATCCTGCCTGTTTTAATTTTCCTGGCCCGTATTGCCGATCAAACAATAGGAACCGTACGCTTGATATTTCTCTCTAAGGGCTATAAGCATCTGGCACCTATATTGGGCTTCTTTGAGGTGATTATTTGGCTTATTGCCGTGGGACAGATTATGCAGCATCTCGATAATGTTCTTTGCTATATTGCTTATGGTGGAGGCTTTGCAATGGGCAATTATATTGGCATGACCATTGAAGAAAGGCTTTCCATTGGTAATGTCATGATTCGTATTATTCCCAGGAACAATACCAGGGAACTCATCACCTATCTTCGCGAAAACAACTATGGAGTTACCTCTGTGCAGGCAGAAGGGTCGCAGGGTATGGTTGATATAGTTTTTACCATTATCAAACGTAAGGATGTGGATCACGTGGTTTCAATCATCAACGATTTTAATCCAAATGCTTTTTATACCATTGAAGATATAAAATCCATAAAGGAGGGTATCTTCAGGCAATCAAAAAGCAATTCCATATTTGATCACCTGACTTTCCGCGTTAAGAAAAATAAATAACATTGCTTGGTAATCCTTACGTGACTTAAGTTTATAACTTTGCAGTGAAAAATATTTCCGGGAATTGGAAATTGAATAGAATCCATGGTATGGCTTTTTGACGGCCATACAAATATTGGTAGGATTTACATTTAATTATTGATTCCTCAACATGATAAATCATCTCATAATGAAAAGCAAGAAACTGGGTATTAACTCCCGTATGATTCACAGTGGTGAATTTGAAAACCAATTAGGTAGTGCCACTGTTCCTATTTACCAAACATCAACTTTCCTTTTTGAAAATGCTGAACATGGCGCCCGTTGTTTTTCGGGTGAGGAGTCAGGTTATATTTATACCAGAATAGCCAATCCAACCATCAATGCCCTGGAAACACTGGTTGCTGATTTGGAATCAGGAGCTAAGGGAATTGCCACCAGTTCAGGTATGGCGGCAGTTAATACGGTATATATGGCACTTCTGAGTAAAGGTGACCATATGGTTAGTTCAGCCGCAGTATATGGCCCTTCCAGAGTGGTAATGGAACAGCATTGGTCGCGCTTTGGCGTAGAGTCGTCATTTGTTGACACAAGCAACATAGAAGAGATAAAAAAAGCCATTAAACCTAATACTAAGCTACTATATATTGAAACACCTGCCAATCCAACAATGGACATTACTGATTTGAAGGCTTGTGTTGAAATCGCACATCAAAAGGGTATCATTGTAGTGGTTGATAATACTTTCTGCAGTCCATATTTGCAGAGGCCTCTTGAAATGGGCGTTGATGTGGTACTTCACTCTATGACGAAATTCCTTAACGGACATGCTGATATAGTGGCCGGGATGATAGTCACAGCTGATGCAACCTTAGGTGCAAAGCTTAGAAGTATCATGGTTACGCTGGGCTGTAATATGGACCCTCATCAGGCTTATATGGTGATCAGGGGTATAAAAACATTGGGAATCAGAATTGAACGGTCACAGGCCAGCGCTATGAAAATTGCCCGTTTCCTGGAATCACATCCAAAGATTGAGTGGGTTAAGTACCCCGGACTGGAATCACACCCACAGCATGAATTGGCAAAGAAACAGATGGATGGTTTTGGTTCAATGATCAGTTTTGGCGTCAGAGGTGGTTTTGAAGCCGGTAAAATACTAATGGATAATGTAAAAGTATGCATACATGCCGTATCCCTTGGCGGGGTGGAAACCCTGATTCAGCACCCGGCTTCAATGACTCATTCAAAGGTTTCGGCTGAGGCAAAACGCTTGGCCGGTATTACTGATAATCTGGTTAGATTCTCCGTTGGCATTGAGGACGTTGAGGATATCATTGACGATCTGGATCAGGCACTCCAAAAAGTTAAGCTGTAATATCACGCTTTACTTAGCCCTTTTATGTAAAATATTGCTTAATTTTATCGTTCCTGATATATGATCAGGTGATAGGTTGTTCGCATATATTTTAGTTGTATTCTTTATATTCTGTAATGTCATTAATTGGGGTGATGATTAAAAAGTGTCTGATTGTTATCCTCCTTATGCTCGCCACACAATTGTCGTACTCTCAAAAGGTAGGACTGGTACTAAGTGGAGGAGGGGCAAAAGGTGTGTCACATATTGGTGTTATCAGGGCACTTGAAGAGGCTGAAATACCTATTGATTATATCACGGGTACCTCTATGGGAGCAATCATTGGTGGATTATATGCATCCGGATATTCGCCTGATGAAATGGAAGCAATCATTACCTCGCCCGATTTTAAATATTGGTCAACCGGCAAGATTGACCCCCAATACACCTACTATTTTAAAGAACCAACACCAACAGCGGCCTGGATCGATTTGAAATTTAATATAGATTCAATCATCAAGCCTACTATTCCTACCAACCTCGTGTCTCCATTGATGATGGATTTTGCTTTTCTGGAGCTTTTTTCATCAGCAGCAGCAGTGGCTGATTACGACTTCAACAACCTTATGGTGCCATTCAAATGCATTGCATCTGATATTTCTAAAGCTCAACAGGTAATTCTATCAAAGGGTGATTTGGGAAGTTCCATCAGGGCCTCTATGACTTTTCCTTTCTATTTTAAACCTATTAGGATTGATAGTGTACTGCTTTTTGACGGGGGTATGTATAATAACTTCCCATCAGATGTGATGCTTGAATATTTTAATCCCGATATAATTATTGGCAGTCAGGCCTCTTCTAATGCAGCTGAACCTGATGTTGATAATGTAATGTCACAGATTGAGAATATGTTGATGGTGAAGAGTAATTTCAATGTTATCTGCGACAACAGTGTGATGATCAAGCCCAACCTGCTGGATGTTAATGTCATTGATTTCTCACATACTGCCGCTTTCATTGATAGTGGATATGTCCAGGCCAAAAGAGCTATTCCTACTATAAGAGAGTTCGTGGTTGATCGTAGAACCAGTGAAGATATTGACTCCATCCGACAAGAATTCAATGCCCGAAAGCCTGAATTATTCATTGGAACAGTACAAATTAATGGATTGAAAAATAGTCAATACCAATACATGGATCAACTTCTTCGCAAGGAGGCTCTTGGATGGCCGGTAAAGAAATTTGGCAATAAGGAGCTTACCTTAAGTATGATTAAACCACAGTACTACCGGTTTGTTGCAGAAGGGAAAATTGGCAGTGTCTATTCAAGACTTCTATTCAATAAAGAACATCAAAGATATAATCTGACCCTTGATATTGAAAGGCAGAACCAATTAGTTACTGAAATAGGTGGTATAATAACCTCCAGCTCAGTAAATGAGTTATTCCTGCAACTCAAGTACTTTTTGTGGACATCTAAGTCTTTTCAGTTTAAGATGAATTCCTATTTTGGCAGATTCTATAATTCTGCCCTTTTTGAATCAAGGATTGATGTCCCAAAATACAATCCATATTTTCTTAGCCTGGGCTTTGTATATAATAAATTCAACTATTTCAAGACCAGCATCTTCTTTTATGCTGATGATGATCCATACTTTATCATGGAACAGGAGCAATTTGGTTACTTCTCAGCAGGATTTCCTCTGAACAATGATGTTAAAATAGTGGTTGACCTGACTGCCGGAAGTAGTCGTGACCAATATTTCCAAACCAATACCTATTCGCGTGATGATATACTCGACCGTACCTCTTTCCGGTTTATAGCGCCGGGATTTTATGTTGAGAAGAATTCACTTAACCATAAAGAGTATGCCAATCGTGGTATGTTTTTCAGAACAGAGCTTTACCTTGTATCAGGAAATGAATTCTTTTACCCAGGCTCCACTACTGCCGACAAACGGATTCTTAAGATTCCGCATACCTGGGTACAGGGACGATTGGAATTTGAGAACTTTTATGCCAATTCACGTAGGGTGAGTTTGGGGTTTTATTCACAACTCAACTATTCTGCCCAAACTTATTTCAGCAATTACACATCATCTATACTTTCAGCCACACCCTTCCAGCCCTTTTCTGAAAGTTTTGTAAAATTTATACCCAAGTACAGAGCCAATAAGTTTGCGTCGTTAGGTTCGAAAAATGTTTATTCTATTACGAAGAACTTAGACTTCCGCTTAGAAGGATATCTCTTTGTTGTATTGGATGCTCTTGAAAAGGATGCTGTTACTACAAAGTCACAAATTGCATCTGGTGTTAAATTCAATACACTGGCTTCATCAGTGTTAGTATACAGAACACCCATAGGGCCTATAAGTATGAATCTTAATTATTTTGGCGGTGAAGATAAACCGCTATCCTTCTTCTTTAAAATTGGATACATCATTTTTAATCGCCGCCCATTTTAATAATCTGCTGCCAAAATCTATTTTAATCCTGCGTTGTTGTTACTTTGATCAATTATATGTTATTTTTTATCTAAATGGTGTTTACGGATATTTCACATCGCGGATTTATTGAACAAAATAGAACCTATTTGCAATTATTGAGTTAATTAAGAGAACTATAAGTGGTTTGCAATAAATAATTCTTATTTTTGCAACCCTAATAATTAAAGATCCAAAAACTGAATAATACACGCAGTTAATAACCCGGCCTGCCTGATAGCTGGTTTCACTCCCAAACCTGATTTCTTTGAAAGTGATTCCGCATTTTTTTGGTAGGATTTTTTTAACATAGTACTAATCATTCATTTGATTTCTTAGATGAAAACCAAAGATCAACACAATCAGAATCCTGAAGAAAACATCAGTAATCAGGAGGAGAATTCCTTAAACCTGAACGAATCCATTGTCCCTGAAACTCAATCTGAGACTCAACCCGAGACTCAACCCGAAACCACGGACATAATCACTGAAACCGAAGTTCCTGTAGTGGAAGAACCGGTATCAATGGAAGCCCAAAGTGAGCAAATTGAAAGCAACACTGATGAATTGGAGGCAGAAGCTGCCAAGGCTACTTCACCAACCACCAGGAAAAGTGCAAAGGTCGAAGCAAAGGTTGCTGAGGCTCCTGTTGCAGAAGAGGTTGCTGAGGCTCCTGTTGCAGATGAGGTTGCAGAGACGATTGTTGCAGAAGAGACTGCAGAGACGATTGTTGCTGAGGTGCCAACAGTTGAGGATAGCATGGAACAGCCTGTTGCCGATGTTGATAGCACTGTTGTGAGTGAAGTGTCGGCAGAGCCTGAAGAAACAGAGAAACATGAGGAATTACTTCTGGAACATTCAGAAGATGAAGAAAGTGATGAAGTTGACGAACAGCAGGAAGTTGAATCAGGTACTGAACTTGAAGGACTCACCAGAGAGCAGCTGGTTGAAAAACTGGAACAGCTTGTTACTGACTCTGATGTCAATAACATAAAAAGTGCTGTATCAGCGGTAAAGGTTGCATTCCTTCGATTGAACAAAGAATTTAAACACGAAGAATACCAAAAGCTGGTTGAACAGAATGTTGATGCAGAAAGTGAAACTCCGGTTGAGAATTCTGTAATACAGGATGATCCTGTTGAAGAAAGATTCAAAGCAGCTTTCAATATATACAAGCATAATAAAGGAAAGTACAACGAAGAACAGGAAAAAATCAAAGTACAGAATCTTGAGGCTAAGAATCAGATTCTTGAAGAACTAAAAGTCCTGATCAACTCAGAAGAAACTCTCAAGAAAACTTATGATGAGTTTAAAACCCTTCAGGATCGTTGGAAAAACATTGGGATGGTTCCCAAAAATGATGTTAATACTCTATGGCAGAACTACCATTTCCTGGTTGAAAAATTCTTTGACAAGGTAAAGATTAACAAGGAGCTCAAAGATCTTGACCTTAAAAAGAACCTGGAAGCCAAAATGCAATTGTGTGAAAAAGCTGAAGAACTGCTTCTTGAGACTTCTATAATCAAGTCTTTCAAACAACTGCAGCAATATCATGAGGATTGGAAGGAAATAGGACCGGTACCTCAGGATAAGAAGGACGAACTCTGGGATCGCTTCAAGAGTGCTACCGAAAAGATAAATGAACGCCGCAGAGAATATTATACTGAAATTCAGGATGGTCAGGAGCAGAATCTTACAGCCAAGCAAATTCTGTGCGAGAAGGCTGAATTGGTTATGTCGCAGGAAGTTGATTCTATAAAGGGTTGGCAGGATGCTTCAAATCAGATTACTGAGCTGCTGAAGATATGGAAAACCATTGGACCAGCTCCTAAAAAACAGAATAATGAAATATGGGCAAGGTTTAAATCAACACTTGATAATTTCTTTAATGCCAAGAAGGACTTCTTCAATAAGCTTAAAGAACAGCAGATGCATAATTATAACCTGAAACTTGATCTTTGTCTTCAGGCTGAATCACTTCGTTTGAGTACCGATTGGAAGAACACTACCCGTGAACTTATCAATTTACAAGCCGATTGGAAGAAGATTGGACCAGTACCCCGTAAACAAAGTGATAGAATATGGAAGCGTTTCAGGGCTGCCTGCGATGAGTTCTTTACCAATAAAACAGAGCACTTTAAGAATATCTCAAGCCATGAGGATGAAAACCTTCGTCTCAAGCTTGATCTTATTGAAAAAGTAAAGGCATTTGAAATTGGCGATGACAGAAACCAGGCCGTTGAAGCTCTCAAGGATTACCAGCGTCAGTGGATGGAAATCGGATTTATTCCCATCAAGGAGAAAGAACGTCTTCAAAACGAGTTCAGAAGCTTGATCAATAAGCATTTCGAGAAACTCAAGGTAGATGCTTTCTCAATGGGTGCTCAGAACTATCGTAACCGACTGGACCGTATCAGCAAGGATACGCCTGAAGCCGGCCGTATTATCAGCAAGGAACGCAATTTCCTCCTTGGTAAAATTCAGCAATTGCAGGAAGATATCAAGCTGTGGGAGAATAATATAGGTTTCTTTGCCGAGTCAAAGACCGCCAACCTGTTGAAGACCGAGTTTGAGAAAAAGATTGCCAAAGCCAGAGAAGAGCTGGCGTTGTTTGAAGCTAAACTCAAAGTGCTTCGTGAAAGTAATCAATAGTATTCAGAGTACTTTGCAGATTACTTAATTATGTGAAGCATACGTTGTTAATAGTATTAATTGGAAGGGTAGATTAATTTCATACCCTTCTTTTTTTAACATAATGTAGTTGTCTTTGTTTTTAATATAATCCTTAAATTAGCTTCATGGCAGGCAACACAATTGGCAGAGCACTCAAGCTAACATCATTTGGTGAGTCGCACGGTAGTATGATCGGCGGCGTCATAGATGGATTCCCTTCAGGATTTCCCGTTGATGTTAATTATATCCAGGAATCTCTTAACCGCAGGGCCCCCGGTATCCAATCCTATAGCACTCCCCGAAAAGAACCTGATATTGTTGAATTCGTATCGGGAGTGTTTGAGGGTAAAACTACCGGAGCCCCTATTGCATATATCATAAGGAATACTTCACAGAAGTCATCTGACTATGATCATCTGAAGGATGTTTACCGGCCATCGCACGCCGACTATACGTATGCCAGGAAATACGGTAATTATGACCATCGGGGTGGCGGACGCTCATCAGCACGTGAAACTGCAGTCAGGGTGGCAGCCGGTGCTCTATGTAACCGCTTGCTGCATCAATATGGCATAAGCATTACAGGTTATGTTTCACAAATCGGGCCGTTCAGCATTCCCGGTTGCTACACAGAGCTTGATCTTTCAAAAGTTGAACAATCATCGGTACGATGTCCTGATCCTTTGACTGAACAGCTAATAAATTCGTATTTGGATGATATCAAAGCCCAGGGTGATTCAGCAGGTGGAGTGGTTACCTGCGTTATTAAGGGAGTACCCCCGGGTCTAGGGGAACCGGTGTATGATAAGATTCAAGCACTATTGGGGGCTGCTATGCTAAGTATAAATGCCGTAAAAGGCTTTGACTATGGTGAAGGGTTTTATGCAGCCTCAATTAAAGGATCAGAGCATAATGATACATACAATATTGTTGATGGCAGCATAGTCCCTGCCACAAACCATGCCGGTGGTATGCTTGGCGGAATCTCGTCAGGACAAGATATATACTTTAGAGTTGCATTCAAACCCGTGTCATCTATTGGCAAAGTCCAACAAACTGTTGATAAGCAAGGAAATCCAATGGAGCTGGTAATTGGCGGCCGGCATGATGTTTGCATTGTTCCAAGGGCTGTTCCGGTTGTTGAAGCTATGGCTGCCATTGTTATTTCTGACCTGATGCTTATGGCCGGCATCATTAAGCCTAATATTCAGGTGGATAATTGATACTAGTATGTTAATTATCACCGTTATCAGATAAAAATACGATTATGAAAAAGTTACTTAAAGTTCTTGCAATTGTTATTATCCTTTTGCTTGCCATAATTATTATTCTGCCCTTTGCATTTAAAGGCAAGATTTCCGGAATGGCAACAAAAGCGCTCAATGAAAATCTGAATGCCAAAGTGGAATTTGCCAATATTGGCCTTTCACTCATTCGCAACTTTCCTGATGTGTCCATTTTCATTGACTCACTCAGCATTGAAGGCGTTGATCATTTCAAGTCAGATACCCTGATAAGTGTTCCAAAGTTGAGCATCAGCATTAATTTAATAAGCGTTATCAAAGGCAAGGAGTATGAAGTGAGAACCATTGATGTGGATAATGCACGGGTATACCTGAAGGTGCTGGCTGATGGAAGGGTCAACTGGGATATCATGAAGGAGGATTCTACCGCAGTTGAAGATATGGCAGCTGAACCATCGCAATTTAAAGTAGCACTGAAGAGATTCAATATAAACAATTCGCTTATTGTATATGATGACGCTTCCATTCCTACATATGTAAGGGCTGCCGGAGTTAATAGTTTAATTGAAGGTGATTTGCGTGAAGTGGTTTCTGATCTGGATACAAAAACCCAGGTTGCTGACCTCTTTGTAAACTATGATGGCATTCCATACCTGAGTAAGGCAAATGCAAAGCTCGATACCAGGATTACGGCTGACCTTGATAAATATAAGTTCTCATTCCCCGATGCCCATCTTTTCATCAATGACCTTGAACTGCTTGCAAAGGGCTTCTTTGCCATGCCTGATAACGGGTACGATATGGATATTAACTTTGAAGCCGTAAAGAATGAATTCAAACATTTTTTATCCTTGGTTCCCGCTATCTACTCCAAGGATTTCGACAAAATAAAGAGCTCCGGATCTTTAGCCTTCAACGGATATGTGAAAGGGCATTATGATGATAATACTCTTCCTGCGTTTGGTATGAACCTCGACATTGCTGATGGAATGTTTAAATATCCTGACCTACCCGGAGCCGTTGAGAAGATAAATATTAAAGCAGTAATTGATAATCCTACCGGTATTCCTGATGCTACAATTATAGATGTTGAGAAGTTTCATGTTGAGATGATGGGCAATCCGCTTGACGCCGTAATGCATGTCAGGACCCCTGTTAGTGATCCTTATCTCGATGTGGTGGTTGACGGAACCTTGAATCTGGCCGATGTTTCAAAATTCTATCCCTTGGAAGAGGGCGATAAGTTGGCCGGAATGGTTGTTGCTGATTTTGCAATAAAAGGAAACCAGTCTGACCTGGAGAATCAGCGCTTTAATGAATTCAAAGCCAATGGCTCACTTGATATTGCTGATCTGTTATACCATACTACTGCTTTCACAGAGGGAGTCGCTATTTCAAAGGCCCGGTTTGATTTATCAACCTCCGTAATTAACATGCCAAACATGAATATGACCATTGGCAGGAACGATATTTCAGCCAGCGGCCGTCTTTCAAACTATCTGTCCTATGCCTTTGATAAAGGAGTGCTCACGGGCATCATGGATATGAAGTCGCAATACTTCAACATCAATGACTTCATGTCAACGGAGCCAACAACTGCACAGGATACGGGTACAACAAAAATGAGTATCATTGAAATACCGGCAAACATTGCATTTTTGTTGAATTCAACCTTTAATAAGGTTATTTATGATAAACTGGAACTGACCAATGCCTCCGGAATACGAAAAGTACAGGATCAGACCCTAACGTTGCAGGATGTGAAGTTTAATGCATTGCAGGGGCAAATGACAATCAACGGCAGCTATTCAACCAAAGTGCCCAAAGAACCGGCCGTTGATATAACCATGAATGTAAACAGCATCGAGGTGAGTGAAGCATTCAATACCTTTTTAACTATTGAGAAACTTGCACCCATTGCAGGCAAAACATCGGGTAAGATCAGTTCAACATTGCATTTGTCAACATTGCTGGGCAGTGATATGATGCCATTGCTCACAACGCTAGTAAGCAACGGAAACCTGCTTTCGCCCGGGGTTGTCATCAGCAATGTGAATGTGCTCAACAAAGTTGGCGATGTTCTTAAAATGGATCAGTTGAAGAAATGGACCATTGAAAAGCTTAATCTCTCATTTGCCGTGGAGCAGGGGAAGGTAGTTGTTAAACCGTTTACTACCCGTCTTGGTAATATCAACGCGGTAATATCGGGATGGAACTCTTTTGATCAGACCCTTGAGTATGCAATGGACCTTGCAATACCAAGGGGTGCTTTCGGCGGAGCAGCCAACAATGTACTCAATAACATGGTAAAGCAGGTGAACGATAAGGGGGCTAACTTCACTGTTGGTGAATCGGTACCCGTATCTGTGCTTATAACCGGCACTGTAACTGATCCCCGGATATCAACAAGTATAAAAAGTGCCGCTTCCGGTATTAAGGAAAATATCAAGGAAACCATACAGCAGAAGAAGGAAGAAGTAGTTGGCAATGTTAAGCAGGAGGTCAATAAGTATATTGTTGAAGCCAATGAAAAAGCCCAAAAGCTAATCAGCGAGGCACAGGTGCAGGCAAACAAGATCATTGCTGCCGGTGAGCAAGCTGCCCTGAAAGTAAGGGAAGAAACCAATAAGCAGGCTGACCAGCTTATTACTGAAGGCAAGAAAAAGGGGCCTATTGCTGAACTTGCTGCAAAAAAGGCGGCTGATAAAGTCAGGGCTGAGGGTGAAAAGAAGGCAACTGGCTTAACTGCCGAAGCTCAAAAACAGGCTGATGCACTTGTGGCCAAGGCTAGGCTGGAGGCTGATAAGCTTAAGGCTGATGCTCAACAACGTACTAATTAAACGGTTAAACGAATATACAGTTAGACGATTAAACGGTCAAACAAATAAACGATTAAACAATTAATTGGCAGCTTCGGGTATTGCATTCGGCCATTGGTTCAACCTTTCGCGGGTGTCGTTGATAAACGTTTTCATAGCGGGGGCAGTGGTATCAGGCAAACTTGCGGGCAGTATGTTATAAATCTTCTTCCCGTTCACAACAGGGGTGTTTACCCAGGTAAGGTGATATTCGGGATTCACAATGGTTTTACGGTTCCAGGTTTTCAGCAGGGTGAAGCTTACCATAGCACCGCCATCCCTGTATCTGTCGCGTTGATTGGAAACATAATTACCCAATGAATAAACCAGCAGGTGGTTTCGCTGGGTTGAATCAACGGCCGTATAATACTCCATAGGTTGTACCACATGCGGATGAGAGCCTATTACAGCATCAGCGCCGTTTTCTCTACAAAGGGCTGCCAATTTTTGTTGAATGGATGAGGGAAGAAGTTCGTATTCATTACCCCAGTGAAGGAAAACAAGTATGAAATCAGGATTCAGCCCCCTGCTATAAGCCAGGTCATCTATCAGCCGCTGCTCATCAATCGTATTTACCATGGCGGGGTAGTTAAAAGGGAGTCCATTGGTTCCATAGGTATAGTTTAACAGGGCTACCGTAATGTCATTCTGAGTAATAATGAGGGGGTGTCTGCTTCGGTAATCGGCACTATCGGCAAAAGTTCCAGTTCTTCTTATGCCAATGCTGTCAAGCACTTTAATAGTTCGCAACACTCCGGCATCTCCTCTGTCGCAGCTATGGTTATTGGCTGTGGCCAAAACATCAAATCCGGCATTACGTGCCGCAACTGCAAGTTCATCAGGGGCACTGAACTGTGGATATCCCGTGAAGGGTTTTCCCGCTAAGGTAACTTCCAGGTTGGCAATTGCAATATCCTTACTGCCAACAATAGGGGCAATATACTGAAAACAGGGGTCGTAATTATAAGTTCCTGTGGAATCATCCCACGCGGCAATTATTTGAGGGCCATGCTGCATAATGTCGCCGGCAAAGAGTATGGTCAGTTGTCTGTCGTATGGTGCACTCTTTTGTTCTATTTTCTCGCTGTTGCTAACCTGTGCGGCAACAAACAGAGAAGTGACAATCAAGGCATATCTTACTATGTTAATGACCATAGATGTGGTTTTCAGAATCCAATATTTATACCTGCCTGCCCCCAAAAGTGATGTTTCCCCTCTTTAAACTCATTTGAACAATAATATTGTGCCAATCGAATCCCATATTTGCCATACCTCATGGTGAAGCCGGCTTCTGCCCTTATAAGCATTCGTTCAATTTCACCCGGCTTTAACACGTAAATGTTGTTTCTGTTCATTATGCCGCCGCTGAGTGTGGCATTATATCCAACCACATGTGCCGTAACATTAGCATCAAACTCAAAGTGCCAGCGGTAGCTGCTGAAATTACTAAAGCGGGCATAAGTATCAGGTAGCGGTGTCAAAAAGTAACTGTCAGTGCCGGTTCTGAACCCTATACCTGTTCCTGCCGAGGTGTTTAGTGTGCCAATGGATGCTTCATTTATGGAATACGCTGAGAACGATTCTGTTGAAACCAACCGCTTTAACAGTATATAATTGTAATTGATTATAATATCGTTGCCAATCTGTGTTTCCCATCCCAAGGGCTCGTCATTTGAAGGCAGTCCTGCATGTACTCCTTTTTGCAGCATGCTGCCCAATGCCGCTTCTCCCATAACGCCTATGTCGAACGAGGCTGTCTGCGAAAGTCCCTTCTGCGGACTGTCGGCTCTCCTGTTGAATCTTATGTACAATGTGGCAGCATATGGTCTGTCGCCCTGCAACAACGGCGGCTCTTTTGTTGTGAAGGGGGTATACATGCCATGGTGTAATTCCAAACTGTTGTACTCCATACTCTGCTTTATATTCACCGGCAGTATGGTGTTTATTCTCCAGAATGCCATGGCCGGCGACCTGTATTTTATCTTTACCCCGTTTGTATAATACCTGTCGGTATTGCTGAATAAATCATTGTCGAGTAGTATTTCAACTCCTGTATAAGGCCATATATACGACTGTAATACCTGATTCCTGACTATTGCTCTATTCCTGCCGGTCAACGCGTACTTTATTTCATTATCCAATTCCATGTTGTTCACTTCAGCCTGATTCTCAAGCGGGGCAAGAAATATGCCGTTATTTTGCCTTGCGGCGGAATAATTGCCCGTTCGGCTTACTGAAACCAATGTGTCATGAATGAAATCACCGGTGATCTCTTCAGAATCATCTTCGGGCGATGTGAGCGCTGTTTCCTTCCCGTTGAAGGGTGTAATTTTATTCTCTTTACGGGTATCCCTACCGCCTACGGTTGATTTGCCGGTTTCAGATGTGAGAGGAGGTGCATCATGGTTGCTTTCACGACAGGCAGGGAGCATCATGCCCGCAGCAAGTAATGAAAATACCAATCTCCTGAAGTTCATTGGAGCATCTCTTAATTTAACGGCTAATTTACAAATAAACACTTTTCAGCGGAAATATATTTGCAGGAGCCACATTATAACCATGTTTCGTTGCTGCTTCCAACTACTATTAATCCTATGTAACCAACGGGTATTTGCACTATATTTGATCTTCCTGTTCAATGTTTAATAATGAAGATTATTTTTTTAATAGCTGCATTCAATGCTTTTTTCTTTGTGTTTCTTCTGCTGCAGAAGAAAAAGGCTCTGCACGACAGAATACTCATCTGCTGGCTGCTGTATTTAGGAGCTTATACCGGTATCTATGGGCTGACCTCAAACGTGCTTTTTACTAATTATCATTTACTCTCTGTTAGCTTTATTTCCCTGCTCATGCTGCATGGCCCATTCCTGTACCTGTATATATCGGCACTCGTGGGTGAGAGGTCTAAATTCAATTTAAAGGATCTGTTGCATTTTGTCCCTTTCATTTTGTTTAATGCTTTTGTGATTATCGGCTCCATGATTCCTGAATTATCTGAAACCATCAGGCTTGACCATGCAGCCGGTGATCATGGGTCATCCCGCTTGTTTGCCTTTTTCCTTATAATCACTGCCTTGTCGGGCCCGGTCTACTTTTTATTTTCTGTCAAGCTGTTTAAGAAATTGGACATCAATATCTTTAACAACTTTTCTACCTCAGAAAACATAAACCCCGACTGGCTGAAAAAGCTTGTTTATTCCTTTGGCGCCGTATGGACCGTATTAATAATCTTTGCCACAATCCATCATGTGTTCCATCTGTTCTCATGGATATTTTGCACTGACGGACTGTCGCTTTCGTTATCAGTATTTATAATCCTGATAGGATATTTCGGACTAAAGCAAAAGGAAATTTTTATTCAGTATAAGGATAATCCCATTGTTTATATAACGGAGCCGAAGGCAAAATATGCCGGGGTATTGCTGGATGAAGCTGAAACAGAACAACATATTGAGAAATTGATGAAACTCATGAATACCGGGAAGCCCTATCTGGATGCCGACCTCACTTTGCCCTCATTGGCTGCCATGCTCCAAATCCCTTCCCATCAACTGTCGCGCATTATAAATGATAAGCTCGGCCTTAACTTCTTTGATTTCGTAAACCAGTACAGGATAGAGGAGGTGAAAGCCAAAATCAATGATCCTGCATTTGATAATCTATCTTTACTAGGTATCGCATTCGAATGCGGATTCAATACCAAATCGGCATTTAACCGGGTATTCAAGAAATTGACCGGACTTACACCAAGCGAATACAAGAAAAAACAATAAGCACATCCCTTAAAGAATCCTTCCCGCAAATGGCTCATTCTATAAGATGAGACCCTTTTTGGCTGAATAACAGGTACTACCTTACAAAGTAGGTCGCACGGCTGTATGGCTGCCTGTACTTTTGCACCATAAAATTTATTAATCACAACTCAAATGCAAGAAATCATGAAAACAGAAATGAATCTTAACAGTGCCGGCACCGTCAGAACCCAGAAATACGGAAGTCGTTTACAAGTAATCCTCACAGCCGTAATAGTAGTATTTGTTTTAATAACCAGTTCACTGCCGGCATCAGCCCATTGCGATTCATACGATGGTCCTACCATTAAGGATGCCCTGAAAGCCCTTGAGACCAACAATGTTCAGTTGGTATTGAAATGGATTGAACCGGCCCAGGAAAAGGAAATCATATCCTTGTTCAATACCACATACAGCTTGAGAAATGGCGACAAGAAAGTTTATAAAATTGTAGAAAACCATTTTTTGGAAACACTTGTCAGGCTGCACCGTGAAACAGAAGGCGCACCTTATACAGGGCTAAAGGCGGCTGGTACTACTAAAGTCATAAATCAACTGAGTGATCAGGCATTGGAAACTAAAGATATAGATGGCCTGCTTGGGAAATTAAACAACCATATAGGACAAGTAATAAAAGAGAAATACGAAAAAGTGGCAGCGCTTGACAAAGTGAAAAATGAATCTCCTGAAAAAGGACGTGAATATGTTGAAGCTTACGTTGATTACACACATACATTGGAAGCAATTCATGACATAACGGAACATGGAGGTGGTCACTCCGGACATTAAATTAAATTTGACATACATTAAAATGAGGCGTATACCAATGCGCCTCATTTTATTTTTTAAATTTACTATGATTTTAACCAAACCAATCTTATGAAAAATTCAGTATTGAAGAGTCGGTATGCACTCATCTTCCTGGTGATGGTTTTAGCAATATACGCTACGGGATGTGCCAATAAGGAGGTTGTTACAGAATGCCTGCGTGGCCAAACATACGGATTCTGGTATGGCTTGTGGCACGGAATCATAGCACCCGTTGATCTCGTACTCATGCTCTTCAGAGATGACATTACAGTTTATGCCCCTAACAACAACGGTGCATGGTATGCTTTCGGTTTTGTATTAGGCAGCGGAGGCTGGGGATTCTTTGGCGGAAGCAGAGGATGTAAACGCAGGTAATAAGACATTAAAGTGCCACTTATTCTTTGCAATACAAGAATATTTGTTTGGGATTGAGTTGGGATTCCTTTTACATCTCTTCGCCTTCGCGTCGTCTTCTCTTCGCCCCAACTTAAGGTTCACTTCGGGTTTTACTCCAAGCGAACCCGAAGAAAGGGCAGCACGGACCTTAAGAAAAGGTGAAGCGGTGCAAAAGGGATCATTAATCAATAGCAATAGTGACAATGCTTCTGCCTTCTCATTCAATATATTCCAAATCATCCCACAGGGAATACTCATTTTCTTCATACCCTTTCAGGTAAACATAAAAATGGATATTGTTTCCTAAAAAGTTTGTGAAGGAATATTCAAAGCTGAAATCACACTCACAATAACATGCTTTTTTGTCTTCATGGTTTCAGTAATTTGGGTTAAATATCCATAAATCTGTTACGGGAAATTGGGGTCAAATGCTTATACATGAGGTTGGTATTTCGGTGTATTTATTTTTTATTCATTTTCTTCATAGTAATAGGAATAGTCAATCCCTTTCATAAACATTTCACGGTCATTTATCTTGTCAGTAAGCGCATTATGCAAAAGAATCTTTAAAGTATCACCTTTTGTTGGACTTAGCATCATCGCATTCATATAGTCTCGTTTACTTATTTTACTCCAATCAACGCATTTTTTGAGATGTTTTTTTAGTATCAAATCCAACCATATTCGGGTGCTTCTACCATTACCTTCCATAAAAGGGTGAGCAATATTCATTTCAATATATTTGTTTGCGATTTCTTCAAATGTATTTTCAGGCATTGCTTCTATTTGTTTTAATGTATCGCCTAAAAAGCGTGATACAGCAAATTGAAAACCTCCTTTTGAAATATTCTTTTGTCTGATTTGTCCTGCAAAATCATAAATTCCTCCAAACAAATACGCATGAATTTGTTGCAAGCCTTTTACTGTCCCAACTTCAATGCTTTGGATGAAAGAACTTTCAAATAAGGCATACGCTTTTGTTTTACTTTTCCCGTCTATGCTCTCATCACTGTATGTAAACCATTCAATAAATCGGTTAGCTTTTTTTCCGGGGAATTCTTTACCCAATGCAATTATACCATTATAGTCTAACATATCAGCTAAACGTCGTTTACCGTCTGGAGCAAGAAACTTCAACTGGGTAGTAGCACTAACCACTTGGCTATTTTCTTTCCTTAACTTTGCTTTAAGGTATTTCCAATAATTGCGGGTTTTTGTATAGTCGTCTTGGTCGGTAAGCACTGCTACAATATCCAACACCGAAAACCACCACTTGGCATTTTCTTCATCCCAAACAGCTCGTACTTCGCGGTCGTCAAAGAAACGGATGGATATTTTTGCGTTACTCATAATTAAATGCCTTCTATTCAGTTATAATCTATCATTTCTTCAAAGTTATGATAATTTTTGTCTTGTAACAGAAGTCTGGGGATTCCATTTCCAATGAATGCAAACGTTTGAATATGCGGTATTTGGCATTTTGGAACGATTCTTTTTCAACTTACTATAAATTTTATTAGTGACTAAAATACTCATCTTTAGCACAATCTGCCAAATGACGTATATTTTTTGTTGGCAACTGAGCGTTTTTTTCTGTGCGGTAGAGGGGCAAGCTTATTGACAAGTTTAGGTTTTGGCGGAGGGCTTTTTGAGCGACTTGGCAATGTGCTTGGCAGCGAAGCATGGGCTTTTCTCTTGTCTATAAAGTCTCGTTAAATTTTAATGTTTTGTTTTAAACTAATTCAGTCCATGAAACAAATAATTCAAGTCTGATAAAAGACCTGCTCACCTTACCAACATCACCGTCCCTTCCACAACCTTGCTTTCCATTGGCTGTTGTCCAAATCCTTCATAAACAATACGATAAACATAAGCACCAACCATGCATGGGCTGTCTTTATAAGTACCGTCCCAACCTTTGTTTATGTCTGTGGTTTCATAAACACTTTGTCCCCAGCGGTTGTAAATGCTTAGATGGTACTTGTTTATATAATCGTATCTTGGCATTACCCTGAAACTGTCATTTAGCCCATCACCGTTTGGTGTGAAGGCATTGGGTAGGTAAAAAGGGGTGCCTGACCAAAGGATTTGTACGGAAGCTGTTGATTTGCAGCCTTCGAAAGATGTGAGTTCAACACTGTAATTGCCCAAACTGTCGATTACAATTGTTTCCGAGGTTTCTCCTGTATTCCAATAGTAAAATTCAGCTCCATATCCGGCTTCAAGGATAAAGCCAGGCTCAACCCAAAGGGTATCATACTCCGAAAATACAATTTCAGTTCCTTGGTTTACCGTTATATCCATACTTTTACTTTCAACACAGTTTAATGAGTCGGTAACGGTAAGGGTGTATGTGCCTGCCATGGTTTCTTTAACTTCGCCAAACCAAAGCATTTGATCATTACTGGTGAAATTATCCGGACCAACCCAATATAAAGTGTTTACTCCGCTGCCACCTTCAATAGAAGATACAACAAATAGAGATTCTCCTTCGCAAACCTCGTTAGTAGGTGACAGAAAAATATCGGGTCGAGTGTAAACAATAATATTTCCTACCTGGTAATCAGTATTTATTATTTCACCGTTTTGGTTATAGAATTGACTTTCTCCCTGATTTGCTACCCAGTCGATTTGCGATAAGCCTTCATTTATTGCGCTGAATACCAGTTCTGTCATTAAGGAATTATTGGGTAAACTCAGAGGTGATTCGCCTTTCCAACTTATGTGCACTTCGCCTAAGCTGTTTGTTATAACAATTAAACTGTCTTCAAGATCAGGGTTTACCTTCATGTAACCATCACAAGTTATCAGGTTTTGGTCGTATTTGAGCATTACATGAAACCTAGATACATTTGTAAAATCATTCAATAGCAGTTGGCTTGCAGTAGCATTTCCAATGCAAGTACTGCCATCGCCGGCAATGGCATCAATTATTTGAGAAATAACACGGTCAATTACTATCGAAAATGTTGTATCGCAGCCAAATTCATCTTTTACAATACAATAATAAGTTCCTGCTGATAAGTTTTCAAACAAGCCGTTATTTATCTGAAAACTGTATCCCGAATCAATGGAGTATTGGATACTACCTATATCAACTATTGCTTCAAGGTAAATGCTACCATCTGCAAGGTAATCGTTTTCATGGCTTATATTTTCGGTCACTATATTTGGACCATCAATATTTTCTATCACCACCGGGTTATTGTCATAAACTGTTTCGCAGCCAGTTGGGTCTTTTACCTTAATAAAGTATTCACCGGAAGGCAGATCGATAAAAAGGCTGTCTGTTTGCCAACTGCCACTTGCTCCATTGGAGATTGAATATGAAAAAATGTTGCCCGCACCTGAACTTGCTGTAATGCTGATTGAACCAATGCTTTGCGAACAATGTGAGGAATAGAAATCAACCGCCGTTATAAGTATATTACCGGCATCGGTAATAGTATACGAATCGGAAATAGTAACACAGGAATTTGCATCCGTCACATGTAAAAAGTAATTGCCAACCGACTGATTATAAATATCCAAATCTGTACTTACCAGGTTACCACTGCCATCGTACCAGCCCCAATTATCAGGCACGACACCTTCAATTGCAATCCCGATAATACTGCCATTGCTTCCACTGCATGATGTGGGTGTGATTACGAGATTGGTTTCATTAAAAACTGCTTTATCGAACCAGCCAACATGTATGCTATCAGCAGTGCTACAGCCATGGCTATTGGCAACTTTAACCCAGTAAACACCCGTGTCAGATACGACTATTGTATTGATATTTTGTCCAAATGTTCCATCGCTCCAGGCATACATGCCATCCTCATTTCCAGCATTAAGTGTAATGCTATTTCCTTCACATATGAGTGTGTCTGCCCCAAGGTTTGGTTGTGGGGATTGAACTACTGTAACTACCCTTGATGTATGTTCAAACCTGCCAAAGGGGTAGTTGGGAGTAGGTGGGTAGTTAACATCTACCGATACTTCAAATTCACCACCATGGGTAAAGAAGTGAGTAGGATAAAGTTCAGTTGAAATACTGTCGGAACCTGCATCAGGATCGTTAAAGTTCCAGATAATAGATGCCGGAGTGGGTTGAAAGTTGGGTTTGAAGGCAATGCCATTTTCAGGACCGGAGCAGCTCCCCTCCCATTCAAAGCGGTATAGGTGGTCGAGGAGTATGTTGGGGAAGCACCAATTTACTTCTGTATAATTTCCCATGTCAATGGCTTCAGCCTCAAAATTACATGCTGTACCACGTTTCCAGGGTTGATGAATAACGCTTACATAATGATAAAGTGGCCCTCCTCCCTCTTCTGGCCATGAACAATATATTTTCCCATCCGCAGCCAACTGTAAACCCTGGCCGGTGCATTTTCAATATACTGCATATCATACTGGTAAATATCCACATCTTGATCATCAGTAGTAAATGCAATATAAGCATATTTGGAATCAGGCGAGAACTCAATACCAAAGGGAATAAGCTTTCTACCCTGTTCATCCAACTTCATTTCATAGTACAAAAAATCGATTGCGCCTGTGGCAGCATCAAATTTGCATACTTCAACTATGAATGATGGATTTGAAAAAAGATAAGCAGCAAGTAAATATTGTTTATCATATGATACTTTCATATATCCTTTTGTTTGTTCACCTTCGGGGTGTTGCATAATATGAGCATCACTAAGTACGGGAGTAGTATTTAAGCCTGATGCAGTAAGCAAAAACGATGCGAATTTATCATCCTTTATCTTGCGTGTAATAATCCAAATATCCTCATTGTTTTTGTGCTTTACTGCAAACAATTTTTCTTGGGCATCGTAGGCAGCACTTAAAAAAACATCACGTTCAATTACTTCACCTAAGCCATTATCGCCGTTTATGTCAACGATGTTGTACCACAGCCCATATAAACCTGTATTACTATATGTCCCCCGACCAACAATAAATACATAATAAATATAATCTGAATTTGGTTTTTTTACAATCAATACTCTTTGTGTTACAGAGTAATCACCACCTGCAAGCGCACTGCCATTGACCATAGCAACATGATTTTTATTAAAAATATCAATGCCATCCGAATAAAAGAGTAAATTACCTAAAGTGTCGTTATAAACAGCAGTTCCCATAGGATTCAATGTATGACCTTGAATTACTTGTGGTTCACCACTATTGAAATCCAAGCCTGCATGGTCTCCAAAAAACCAAACGTTGGACTGTTTGTGTTGGGCATTGGAATGCCAAGGCAATATCAAAAAGAATAATATTATGTGATAATATTTCATCGTTGTACGCTTGGGATAGAAAATAGTAAAAACAATATGCCAAGTATTATTCTTGACATATTTTCTTTATTAATTAATCAATTCAAAGTTACATTTGTCGTTAGAAAATCTAATTGCAGAAGTCCAGCACAGTTTTTTGCAGGAAGTATTGTTTGTCCACTACAAATAATTGTATTCGTTACTTTATTGCGCTTTTGAACAGTACAAACCACTCTAAAACACAGTGTTGTCTCGTCAATCGTACATAAAGCATCTGCAACACAAAATTCAGCCTCTAGGGGATTTGCGGTCGTTTCAATTTCTTTTGTTTGAGAAAAAACCGGATTGTTGTTGTCACAAACATCAATTATTGTTAAATTTGCGTAGTAGACTGTATTATCATCCGGATAAACACAATTACCTGACCACGTAATAGTATGTTCAAGCCAACAATTTTGTGCTTCAAGTGATTTCACACTTGTGCCAACAAAGAATACAACAAATAAACTTAATACTAATAATAATTTTCTCATTTTTCTAAGTTTTAGAGTGAATAATCAATTGCTTTACAAATAATATAGGACTTTGTATTTAAATCTGCCAATAGGCTATACCAGAATATAGAAGATAAATCCAACTCCAAATATTCAACCTTTCATCTTTATAAAACATAACTTAATCTTTCCCGACGACCTCCTTTCTTTGTTTTCGTATAGTGATTGGATCGCATTCGTTAATAATTTAAGGGGGTTTTGTTTTTAGATAGAAATATGATTAAACAACCCCTTCTATTTATTAGTGCTGAAAATAGTAATTTTTTTACCATTTTCAAGATATATTTTACTTACCCCCCTAATATATACTAATTCTAAATAGTGATTCTTGTTTTCATTGTCTTTTTATCAAGCCAATGATTTGCTATTGTGAAAAAAATCATATTGTATGGTGTAGGGGTAATAATGTCAGTTTTGTAGTCTATGAGTTGTAAGCCAAACTGCTTTGTTCTTAAAGTCTAAGTTGTTATGAGGCAGGCAAAAATTTAAGCTTTTTTGTTTTTATGTCAGCTTTGTGTGTTGGCGAAAAACCAAAAGTGCTTATAAATGAGCGGTGGTTCTTTGCTTTGTTGCCAACACACGCTTTGCGGCTACAAGAAGTTGGCGATATCGAAGCACTGAACTGTCTGGTACCACAAAACTTGATACGAAGCACAATGTTTCATTTAACCACTGAATCGCCAATTTATTGTAGGTGCTGTGTGTGCCCTGCATGAGCTGCAGCGCACACTTGTTGTACGCTCTGGAAAAAGATCAAATATACAAATTTAATTTTCGGAGTAACCCGGCAAGTGTGAATAATTTTCCATGGGGTGTAAGTCCCTTATACGCGGGAGTAACGACCCGAAGTATTAGCAAGTGGCAAGCTGGTTACCTACGAGGGCAGCAGTGAAGGAAGCCAGACTTCAAAACCCGGTACTGACGAACGCATTAAAAAGCTCAATGAAATTCAACGGGGATGGCTTGGGTACTTCCGTATGGCAAGTATTCAGGGCAAACTCAAAGAACTCGATGGGTGGGTGCGTAACCGTCTGAGGTATTGCATCTGGAAGCATTGGAAGAAACCCGAACGTAAAAGGAAAAACCTGATCCGTCTCGGTGTCGATCCAGATCATGCTTACCAATGGAGCAGAACCAGAATGGGCGGATGGGCAGTTGCTCAAAGTCCGATTCTGATAACAACTATTACCTTAGACCGGTTAAGCAAAAGAGGGTACATGGCTATGCTTTTACTTTATGAGAAAATTGCCCCACATCTTAACGAACCGCTGTATACGAGACCCGTACGTACAGTGGTGTGAGAGGCGCACTCCGTCAGCTAATTACTGGCGGAGCCGTCTACTCGATTGGCTGCTGTATGGTTTTTCTCGCTATCTCATTAATACCATCTTTTTAGTATCACTTCTCTTTCCATCAAGAATAAGTGTATAAAAGTATGCACCTGGAGTAAGGTCTGTATTCAAAATATCCGCTTTGTACGTTCCACTGTCTTTCGTCCCTTGCTCAATTTTACGTATCTCTTTCCCTGACATGTCAGATATTGAAATAATTACATCTACCCGTTTTTCAATCTTATACCATAGTTGTGTGCTACTAATGAATGGGTTTGGCACATTTTGCATTAAACTACCATCACGTAGGTTAATGAGTTCACTGCGTAATTTAGCATTCATCGGGTCACCGGGTAACAACGACAACAAATAATCTCGGTGCTCGAAATACTTTTCCATTGTTTCAGGTTTAAACTGGGGCAGGTTTCCGACATATGCTGATTTAAGTCCCTGATTTTGCATAAGAAAGTACACATATCCCAAATCTATAATGGCAAATATGCTGTCTTCGAGGCACGAAGGGTTTGCAATTTTGTTTTCGAACCAGCTGATTGCTTGCGGCCAGTATTCAAGTTTGACATCGCATTGATTGGCAAGGTATTCACCCAATTCAGTCAGGAGTGTGTCCGCTACAATTGAATCGTTAGTCTGGTAATAGTTTTTAAGGCTGGTGTAATCCGATGCAACATATTCCTCAAGTCTCAATAGTTCTCTCATTGCAGCTTGCGCATATTGTGACTTTGGGTATTGCTGAATCAGAAGTTGACAAAGATTCTTTGCAATAGAATAGTTGCCAATTTCGAATTGATCAACCGCACTTGCATACATATCCTCAATTGGATCCGGTGGAGGTATTGTACCGTTTGGACACCAAGTGGGATACCATTTCCAAATAGCTCCATTATAGCTTTTCAAATCCTGAGACGGATCAAAATTATTGCCCCAGCAATTGTATTGAACATCAATTTTATAATAATACGGAATGTTCGGATTGTCATAGAAGATAAGCGGATCAGAAGGATTGCCGAGGTTATCCTGGTCAATAATTGCATTGTAGCGGAAATACCAGGGAAAACTAAATTTTGATGCATATACCTCGTAGCTAGTATTATCTCTAATTTGTTGAGTTTGTGAATAAATTTGGGCTGAGGCATTGCCATACAACCCAACATTACAGTTGTTCATGAGTTTGACACCGTATCCATTGTTTTGAATATTGTTGCCTTCAATTGAACCCGTAACATTATAAGCCAAAATGCCGCTTTCACCGCAGTCGTGGATATAATTACCGGTAATATTCTGATTTCCCGAATTGCCATTACCCGAATTGCAAATTTGTATCCCATTGTGATTAGCTTCGATGTTGTTGTTTTCTATGAGATAATTGCCATAATTCCACAAATCAACACCAACATGCATAATGTTATTTGCAATGGTACAACCGGTAATGGTGGCAGTTAAATTAGGGTCGATTGTCTGGTTTTCGAGGTAAAGCCAGGTTTCGGTGAGATTTGAATTATTTAATGTAACATTACCACGATGTGAATAGACCCAGTCACAATAATTAAAAGTGCAATTGTTCATCACAAGGTTTGTACCATAATTGTGGAAACCCGATCTGTCAAAGGTCGTTCCTGTGAAAGTTGTTAGTAGGACATTGTTATTCAGAAATAAACCTCCAAATGAACCTGAAGTTCCAAATCTTGCAAAAGTCACATTTTGTCCAATCTGAAGAATGCCGTTTACCTGAATACTATTATTGTTATCACCGAAAATCTGTACACCATCCTGAATTACAAGGGTAGCTCCAGCATCAACAAATAAGATTGCATCATTAAGGAGAAATACATCTGCATTCGATTTAATGGTCAATTCAGTGCCAGAAAGTACATGCACATTTTTGGATATTCCTATTAATCCTCTGTAATTTATACTGTTAGAAATATCAGAGTGTAATAGGGTTGGATACTCCAATGATGTAAATAAACCGATGCTTCCAGGATCAGAAAATAATGGGTCTTCTCCAAAAACATGAGTACTAGATTCATGAGAATCTTCCCAATAATAACTTTCGAGAACAGAAATGTAATTATCATTGTTTTCATCTGCTTCGGTATATGGTTGTCCATTATAATTATTTACATAAGCAGGAGATTCGCCAACTACAGCAGAATAATTATGGAAATTAAATTAACCATGGGGGTAATTAATCCCATTTACATTTTCCATTTCCACTACTGGATTATTATTTATGTCTTTATCATCAACTGTGTAAGCCATTTCCCCAGGCTGACAAGCAGAATGAAAAACAGTATTCGCATCTTCCAGATCATCATTAAACCCTCCAGAATAACATTGCTGCATCCAGAATACTTTTTTGTTTGCATGTATTTGATCAGTCAATGCAGCAAATTCATAATCCCACATCTTAGTTGCATTTAATAAATATAAAAATACTTTTCCTGTTGTAAGATCTATACCGTCATGGTCAAACGTCCATACAAACAAGAAATCATCTTCTGTAACTTGCGGAAAACCGTTTGTTCCTGTTGCTAACCCGCTAAAAACATTTTCTACATTTGCTATTGTAGCTGGGTAATCAGTTATTGGAAAATTTTCGTAATGATATTCCTCTGCGTTATACCTACTCCACATCCAATCTTCCTTACCAATGGAAAAATCTATTCCGTTTGCACACAAAACAAATACATTCTCATCTTTAAAACCTTTCTCATAAACAAGCATTTCCCACATCAGGTAAGTGTCATACCAAAATTCTTCATGGATATTAGGACTTTTGCCTTGTCCATTGTTCCACTGATTTTCAAGTGGAATTCCTAGAGCGTCATAATCACCAGTTATTAAAACGGCATACTTCTGCTGTGCGAAAGACGTTGCTGAAAAGATTAAATATGCCATTGCCAAAATATAACGTATTTTTTTCATTTCTGTAAAGTTTAATTGACAATGAAGATGGATATGATCGGAAGCATAATTAGCATTATATTACTCGGCATTTTGATAACATTGTTCCGTTTGAATAATCAGGGTTAATAAATCATTGAGCTAATATTATCGAGCGTGTAACCACATTCCGGCCTTCCTGTAACCGAATAAGATAAATTCCTGAAGTAACCTCCTTTCCATATTGGTCTTTGCCGTTCCATAAAATTTCATGCTTACCTGGCAACATAGTCTTGTTGAGTAATTTATTCACCAAGTTTCCTTGAAAAGTATATATTTTTATTGATACTCTTTCTGTTTTACCGGTCTCAAAACAGATATGAAGATCTTGATGAAAAGGATTTGGATATAAGTTTATTTGGAGTGTACTTTTCAAACTGTTATCAATACTGGTAATAATTTCCGATTTTGAGAAAAATATCTCACCATTCGTATTATTCAAGAAAGGCTTGACATAAACACCAAGCAATTTGTTATTATAATTTTCGACAATTGGAGACATTCCGTACCAATCCGATTCATCAATAATATATCCTTCCCATATTCCGGATTTATTATAATGATGCACAAACATACTTCCTACTTCCGTTTTTTCTGTGTCAAAAATGTTCGGTTTCCCGTTTTCATCTATTTCAATTTGTTGTTCTCTAGGGTCCTCAACAACCAGTTCGGGAGTACTCCATTCAACTCCAGTGTAATACCTGTACATGGTAGTATCATTAACAGTTGCATTGTCTGGCGGCATCTGGCACCATGCTATATGAGGATAATTTTCATCATCCAAATCTAAGTCAGCTCCTGTTGATGTGACTTTACTGATTTCTGTCGTATCACTCCATAGATTACTTGCATAGTCGTATTTAAAATAGACATATTTATTATTATTTATCTGACCACCATGGTGGGCCGCTAAACAATGAAGATCATTACTTGAATCTGCAACTGGTTTTATCACAACCATATAATAATTGAACGGGCAAATTATGTCACTCCAATACCCATTATCAAAATACCGGTAATAAGTATATCCATATAATCCTGCTCTATACCAAAATATATATACCCTATTGTTTTTGTCAATAGTAATTTTGCTTCTATATGAACCTTCCATATTTTCTGACACAATTTTTGGCTCACCCCAGTTTATTCCGTCAAATGTTTTATAATAAATCATGGTTTCCATGTAATTGCCTACATCAAAGTCATAGGTAACATGTAGATTGTTTCCGGTATCACAAACAATATGCGGATCTGATACCCATTTTTCACTATTCAGTGAAATATCCGCAGGTATGGACCATGTAAATCCTCCGTCAATTGATTTCGAATAATATACTTTCGAATAGTTTTGTTCAATATTATGCATCCAAACGCAATGAAAATTGCCATTATGGTCAACCGCAATGTCAGGTTGGTTATCCATACCTTCCATGTTAGAGATATTTATTGGATCTGACCAGTCTTGTGCTGAACAAAAGTGGGTGATGGAAACTAACAGAATAATAAATTTAAATTTCATCATTCGATTTGAATTATTGGAATTTCATTTATATAGCAGCCAACGTTTTGCAGCTACCCGAAGGGCGGGACTTTTACCACAAAACTTGATTTGAAAAACTAAACTTCCATTTGCCACAAAACCGTCTTTGGAACACGAAACCCCGCCTTTTGGGTAGGTGCTGTGTGTGCCCTGCATGAGCTGCAGCGCACACTTGTTGTACGCTCTGGAAAAAGATCAAATATACAAATTTAATTTTCGGAGTAACCCGGCAAGTGTGAATAATTTTCCATGGGGTGTAAGTCCCTTATACGCGGGAGTAACGACCCGAAGTATTAGCAAGTGGCAAGCTGGTTGCCTACGAGGGCAGCAGTGAAGGAAGCCAGACTGCAAAACCCGGTACTGACGAACAGGAACGGCATAAGAGGCTATTGAACGAGGATAAGCAAGCACATCATTGTAAAGTCCTAAGCATAAAAAGATCGTTTGATAGTAGATGTCGCAGTGATTGGAGGAAGGAAACAGCTCTTACCAGGGGAGGTCTTACCGACCACGTGTTGGCGATGGTAAGAAGTCAGCAGAGGCCGTATTAGTTACACGATACGAGCCGGTATAGATAACCGGAAGTCTCACAGAAGTAATGAAGGGCCGAACGTTAGGATGTTTCAAATTAAGTATGGATCCGCCTCAAGCGGAAGCCATACCATAAGCGAAACAGGTCAAAAGAAGGAAACAAAGGATGATTGAACAGGTACTAAATCGAAGGAACGTAACGCTTGCCTATCGCAAAGCTCTGTCGAACAAAGGTTCCGCAGGCATTGACGGTATAAAAGTCAGCGAACTCTATGCCCATCTGACTAATAACAGACAGCAAATTGAGACCGAAATCCGACAGGGAAAGTACTTGCCTAAACCCATCCTTGGGGTAGAGATACCTAAGAGCAATGGGAAAACCCGTTTACTGGGCATTCCTACCGTCACCGACCGACTTCTGCAACAAGCAGTCGGACAGGTAATAGCTATAAAGTTCGAGGTTGAATTTGAGGATTACAGCTTCGGTTTCCGTCCCAACCGAAACGCCCAACAGGCAGTACTCAAGGCACAGGACTATATCAACTCAGGTTATCAGCATATTGTTGACATTGACCTGAAGAACTTCTTCGATGAAGTAGATCACTGTATACTGCTGCAGCTACTGTACCGCAAGGTAAAATGTCCGATTACACTGCGCCTTATCCGCAAATGGCTGAGAGCTCCGATTGAAATAAACGGTAAACTCACCAAACGCAGGAAAGGGGTTCCGCAGGGTAGTCCACTAAGCCCGTTACTATCAAATATCATGTTGAATGAGTTGGATAAGGAACTGGATAGACAGGGGCTCCGTTATGTGCGCTATGCCGATGACTTTAGCATCTATGCCAAAAGTAATTATGCAGCCCGAAAAGCGGGTAACGAGGCTTTTCTTTTTCTTAAGAACAAGTTGAAACTACCTATCAACCGGGAGAAAAGCGGCATACGTAAACCTGTGAACTTTACCATACTTGGATACGGATTCGTACCCACGTACGTAAAGGGAGAGAAAAGCAAATATCAGTTGGTGGTAAGCGAGAAAGGATGGAAATCGTTGAAACAGAAAATCAAAATCATCACTCGTAAAACGACTCCGGCAACCTTTGACGAACGCATTAAAAAGCTCAATGAAATCCAACGGGGATGGCTTGGGTACTTCCGTATGGCAAGTATTCAGGGTAAACTCAAAGAACTCGATGGGTGGGTGCGTAACCGTCTGAGGTATTGCATCTGGAAGCATTGGAAGAAACCCGAACGTAAAAGGAAAAACCTGATCCGTCTCGGTGTCGATCCAGATCATGCTTACCAATGGAGCAGAACCAGAATGGGCGGATGGGCAGTTGCTCAAAGTCCGATTCTGATAACAACTATTACCTTAGACCGGTTAAGCAAAAGAGGGTACATGGCTATGCTTTTACTTTATGAGAAAATTGCCCCACATCTTAACGAACCGCTGTATACGAGACCCGTACGTACAGTGGTGTGAGAGGCGCACTCCGTCAGCTAACTACTGGCGGAGCCGTCTACTCGATTAGCGGGTCGTTGTTTTTTATAATTCTCCGTCTTTTCTTGTACTTTCTTTGAAGTCAAATCCTTCCAAGTAAGAAATTTTCCATTTATTATTTTCTTTAATAACACTGAATCTCATTTTGTAATTTTCCATTCCTTCACATCCGGCAACTTTATCACCGCAGATAAAATAAAATTCTCCTTTTTCCTTATCCAATTTAATCAACTCAATCTCACTTTTCTCTATTGAAAAACTTTCTTGTCCACACCACCAAGGGCTATAATCATTCGCAAAATTGAATGTCGGCAAGTCGCCAACTAACCATTTTTCATACTTTCCATTTCGAAGTCCATTGTCAAGAGTCATAATGATTTGATTGTAATTTTCAATAAATTCGGGCGAAAAAAAACCAGTCGATTTTAGTTTCTCCAAATTCTGTTTGTGTTTATCAAGGTCGAAACCGATATAAGCGCTGTCATTGCTATCAGTAACTACTGGCAACAAATCAATATGACCTTTTGAATCTGCCCAATATAGAACTTGCCGAATTAGATTTTGAATTTCTTTCTTGTCCGTAGATTTGTCCGAAGTTTCTAAATTCACAAGTTTATCATCAGTCGTTGTTGCTGGTTTGTTTTTTTGATTACAACTGCTGCAAGTCAGTCCAATTATTAAAATCAATAATCCGATAGGTTTCATAGGTTTCCTTTTAGTTTAGTGTCTGGTCGTGTCGTTTTTCTTACAATGCCCGCTAACGAGTGGCTAACACCAACCGTCGTTGTTATTTCCTATTTATGTGTTGTTTCTTTTCTTTCCTTCAATTGCATTAATTTGCTCCTAATAAAATCTGTATCAACATTCTCAATAATCCTTTTCACTGTTTTTATTTCAAATTTTCAATCAAATATAGTAATTATATAAAACCACCCTTAACCCTACTATTTATTTAGTGCAGTCAAATCATTTTGATTTATTGTCATCTTAAAGCTCCAGATTATCCAATGGACTTTTTATCTGGTCAAACCCACGTGTGGTGATATGTGTGTAGATCTCTGTGGTCTTGCTGTTTTCATGGCCTAACAAAAATGCTTACTGCCATAATAACCTCCATTTGTCCTCTAAAGTCGCATGCCTGTCCGCTTAAGTCCCGTCGATGTCAGTTCTTGTGTCAGGTAAATGGGCAGACAAAATGGCAACGTATGGACTTTAGCGGACATTTCATGTTTTGGTCCGGTTATGGATTAGTAGATTGAAAATATCTGCCACTATGACATATTTGGCACCCATTGGCACCGATTGGCACTCATTGGCAGTTTTCGTGTCAGTGGTATTTCTGCCAAAAAACATGACATAGGGTGCCAATGAGTGCCAATTTTCGTTTTTTGGCATAATTGTCCGAAAATTGATATGAGTATTATGCTTTATGAGTCGTAGTAAGTGAGTAATGAGTGATTGGATCATGGTTCTTTGTTAAGATCGTGGAAACGATTTTGAACAAATTTGAGCCACAATGAACAATTATGAACCAAACGCTGTAAGCGTTTCAGTTCTTTGACATCTTGAAATTAAATGCCTGCAGCCGATGGGATATTGGCTGTTATGGCAATGCTATAAATCCTTTTTAGGGAGAGTATCCGCCTTTAACGGTGCAATCTCTTTAAAATTGGATTGGTGAATTCCGTGGGGATAAACCTGAGTGCGAATATCATCAGGTTGTTTGGTATGCCCTGTATGGCTCTTTTTCTTCCTTTCATCATTCTTTTGTAGCCGAATTTGGCTACACTTTTAGCTGATGCGGGCTTTAACAGTTTATTGATCCTGGCCTCGGCTGCTCCTGCTTCTGTGAAGAAGTTGGTTTCAACCGGACCTGGACTTAGGGTGGTAACTGTTACTCCTGTCCCTCTCAGTTCGTTGTATAGGGCATCAGAAAAAGAGACCACGAATGATTTGGTTGCATAGTATACTGACATTAGCGGGCCGGGGAGGTAGCCGGCAAGGGAAGCAACATTCAATATGCGACCTTTGCCTGCCTTTATGAGATCGGGCAGGAATTCACGGGTAAGATGAGTGAGCGCGGTGATATTGAGCTGTATCATGCGTTCATTCTTTTCCCAATCTGCTTCGGCGAAATAACCGGCATCGCCGAATCCTGCATTGTTTACCAGAATATTGATTTTGTAATTATTCAGGCGGATGAATTCAATTAATTTGATTCGCTCGGCTTCATGCGCAAGGTCAACAGCAAAGAACACGACCTGGACTTTAAACCGTTTTTGGAGATCAGCAGCTATACCTGTTAGTTTTTCTTCAGAGCGTGCTACTATGATCAGGTTATGACCTTTGGAGGCCATGAGGGTGGTAAGTTCATAACCTATGCCACCGGAGGCGCCGGTGATCAGGGCGTATGGGAGTTCTTTATTCAATGGGCTGTTGGTTTGGGTATTGAATCAAAAAAGGCCTCAGGTTAGAGGCCTTTTTTGATCAGTACCATTAATTAATACTAGAAGGAATAACGTAATCCAATCTGTGCACCCCAAGTGCTTGAGGTATTAAGAATGTTGTTGAAGGAACTGGTTGGGAAGTTTTTTCCTGCCTTGTTCAGGGTATAGGTAGGTTCTCCATCACTGTTGTTACCTGCATATTTTAGGAGGGTCATGTCATAACTTCCTAAAATTTGTTTCTGATTGAGTCCCCAATTGCTGTTCAGCAAGTTGCCTATATTGAGTACGTCAAGGCTTATCTGCAGGGTGTGACGGTTATCTCTGCCGAAATCAGTAAAGATATCCTGCAGTATTCTCAAGTCGAAACGGTTTCTCCAAGGCAGAAGGGCGGCATAACGTTCAGCATATCCGCCTTTGTTGTCTGATAGATACTTATCCTGTTCAACAAATGCCCAGAAAGCATCGCGTTGTTCATCGGCAGTATTGAGAACAATGGAATTGCCATCGCCATCTTTACCCATGATATCAACAAAGTTGATTTCATCATCGTTGGCAGGGATGTACATTAGGTCGGCTGAGTTGCCGTCGCCATTCATATCATTTGAATAGATGTAGGAGATTCTGCCCTGGTTGGCACCTTCATAGAACAATGAAACGGTAGTACCAAGGTGGTTGATATATTCCTTATGATAAGAGAGGGCACCAACAATACGGTGAGGAACGGTAAATTGTGAGAAGCTGAGGCCCGGATCATTCTGGTGACGAACGGTAGGATTGCTCTGCCATGCAGAGAAAGCTGCCGAGCCCGGGTTTGAGCTAAGGTCTTTACCCATAGCATAGGTATAGGCCACGGTACCGAAGAAACCCTGGGCAAATGGACGGGAGAATTGGAAGGTAAGCATGGTAGCACTTCCGCCTTCTGCATTGTCCAATACCATTGCAGAGCTGATGCTTCCATTAACGCGGCGTGTTGCACTTAAGAACATTGGACGGTTGTCAACACCCTGGAAGGTTGTATCACTGAGGGTCTGGTTGGCATTGCGTTGAATGAGGGCATTGATATCCTTGGTATACAGAGCTTCGAAAGTGAAGATCATGTTGTAGAACGGCAGTTTGATATCGGTAGCGATGTTGGTTCTCCATACCTGTGGCATTTTGAAATCATCGGCTACTTTTGCTATAGTACCAGGGGCTTTATCGCCCGGAGTCTTGCTGAAGTTGTCTAAGTGAGCAGTTGGATTCGGATCGAAATAGAGCTCATAAGCTTCAATATCAGCAGCTTTAGTTACTTCTACTGTATTCTGCAATACACCACTGTTTGTAGGTTGGTTGGTGAACCATACAAATGGTAGTCGACCGGTAAAGATACCTGTTCCTCCACGTAACTGTAAAGTGCGGTCACCTTTAACATCCCAGTTGAAGCCTAGACGTGGTGATACCAGTAATTGAGGATCAGGCCATGAACCAACATTCAATGATTCAGGATTGCCATCCAGGTCATTGAATACGAGGCTATCAGAAACTGCAGAATTCTGAATCAGGTCGTCGAGGTAGAAAGGCATTTCCAATCTTACACCACCGGTTAATTTGAAATCATTGGTAACCTGGTATTCATCCTGGGCATAGATGCTGCCGAAACCGAAGTTAAGTTCGGCATAACCGTCGCCTGCTCCTTCATACGGATAGGTATATCCATAGGTGGTTGGCAATGCACCGGTCATGAAGTCGTCCATGGAAGCGTAGCGATAATAGCTGGTACCGTAACGTTTGTAGCTGTTACCAAAGTACAGGTAATCATATGATGCTCCAATGGTAAGGGTATGCTGGCCAAGGAAGTAGTTGAAGTTGTTGGTAAACGTAAGAACATTGTTCTTAACGTCGTTTTCAAAGGTAAAGAGTTCATAACCAAAGCTCATGTAAGGATCGCCGTCTTCATAAATGTCAACATACGGGAAGATGTCGCTGTCGCTGTCGCGGGTGTCACGTATTTTTGTATAGGTAACCAAAAATTTATTGGCGGCTTTATTGCCGAAGGTTGAATTTAATTCACCGGCTATGGAGCTTACAGTATTCAGGAAGCTGTAATTACCGTTTTCAAAGGTCATTGATTTTTCACCAATACGGCCGAAAGCGGATCGGGTACCGGGAGCGCTGGTAGCATTGGTTTCCTGATCGTTGGTTGATTCAACGTAGTTGTAGCGGAGGGTGAATTTGTGGTTTTTACTGATGTTCCAGTCCAAACGGCCCAAAAGTTTGTAGTTCTTGCTTTCGAAATTACCGAAATCAGTATAATTACCTGCATCATAGCCATAGGTGCTTTGGAGGAAGTCGCGCATGGTAGCAAGGTCCTGAACGGTAGTACGGGAAATGTATTTATCAGGATCAGCCTCTATACCTTTTTCAGGATCACTGGGGCGCCATTGGATACCGGGGTATGATGCTTTTTCATATTCGCCATTGGCAAAGAAGAAGAGTTTATCCTTGATGATGGGCCCGCCGAAGCGTGCGCCATAGATATTGGAGGTATTGTCAGTACGTGTAAGAGTATCGTGACGGTCTTCGCCGATGTATTTACCGTTGAAAGTTTCGTTTTTGAAGAGCATATAGGCGGAGCCTCTGAACTTATTGTCGCCACTGCGGGTAACGGCATTTACATTGGCACCGGTAAAGTTTGACTGGCGGATATCATAAGGAGCAACGTTAACGCTGATTTCTTCAATAGCATCCAAACTGATGGGCTGCGCATCACCACCCGGTAAGTTCTTTGAATTTAAACCGAAGTTGTTGTTGAAGTTAGCACCGTCAATGGTGATGTTGTTATACCTGCTGTCTCTTCCGGCAAAGTTGCTGTTACCACTGGCTTGTGGTGTAAGACGGGTATAGTCGTTGATACTACGACTAATGGTTGGCATAACAGTGATAGTCTGGTTGTTGAAATTGGTTGAGGCACCGGTGCGGTTTCCATCAAACAAGTCGCTTCTGGAGCTAACTACTTCAACACCGGTAATGGTGGCTGTTTCTTCTGTAAGAATGGCACTGTAACCGAATGTCTGGCCCAAGGTTAGGGTTACATCAGTAAGTGTTACTGTTTTGTAGCCAATGTAACTAACCGTGATAGTGTATGGTCCGCCAATCCTCATATTGGGGATACGGTAGAAACCTTCCACATCAGTGGTTGTTCCATATTGTGTTCCTGAAGGTGTGTGTAGCGCTATAACAGTGGCACCGGGAAGGCTTCCACCATTGCTGGCGGTAATACGGCCGTTCAGGCCTGCCGTGGTAACCTGCGAAATGGCTACAGAGCTGATCATCAGAAACGAAACAACAAGCATTATATGCTTCATTGCCTTGCTAATGAAATGGTCTTCTTTTCTCATTTGATTTTTGGTTAATTGGTTGTTAATGTGAATTATTCTATTTGACTTATACTATTCATTGATGATTCATGCGGATGCCATGCATTGCCTTGCACAGGTCAATTGAGGGGATCCCGAAAAAGCGCTGCAAATTTACGAATGTCATTTATTTATACCTATATTATTAGTTAACTTATTGTTAACTTTTTGAACTGCCAAATCTTTTAATTAACCTGAGCTTATGTGTGTATTTGCCTAACTCCCTGTTGAAAATGCCCTGGTGGTCAACTGGGTCCATTCTTACACGGCCACTTGCATGAACTATGGTGCCTTGACCGGTAAGAATTCCCGTATGTTTGATTATGCCCTCTTCATTGTCAAAGAAGGCAATATCGCCGGCCTGTGCTTCGGCAATGAGGTCAATGAATTCACCGGGGTAATCAGCCTGTTGCCATGCATCCCTGGGAAGATTCATGCCGGTCATCTTAAAGGCAATCTGTATCAATCCTGAACAGTCGATTCCAAATGGTGAACGACCGCCCCACAGGTAGGGTGCGCCCATAAGCTTCACGGCAGTATTCAGCACGTTGATGCCATTGAACTCCAATGGCTTCATTAAATGACCGTTTACCAGCTGCCATGGCTTTAGATTGATGATATAGTCATTGCCCTGCACAGGGACTGAACTGCCAAATACAAGGGTGATGGTGTTGCTGTCCGATGCAAAGGAGGCAGTGATATCATTGACAAGCCTTACGGGAAGTTCATTGTTGGCCTCATCCGTTAACAGAACCAACTGATTTGATTCGCACCAACCTTCATAATTATCGTGAAGTGTGATAATCTTATACCAATCATCTACCGATTCAATAACAAGTACCCGATCGCCAAACAGCAATTGGTTTACCATGGCTGATTTGCCGGATGGTTCTGCACGTACCGGAATCATTGAAAGAAAGCAACCCCCTGCTGCCATAGTATTAATTATGGTAAGCAACAAATATATTGAATAATAGGTATAATTTAGCGTTTACGGCGACTATGTTAATAACTTTTTGAATTTTAATATATTTGTATCCTCCGGTGTTTATATCCGGGAGACTACAGTTGTTATGAAAAGAATATTTATCTGGCTACGGAATAACTATAACCTTTTAGAGAAGGTTTCATTGTTTATTCTGGTTATATGGTTGCTAATACTGGTATTTCCCCGTGAAGGGAAGTTCAAGTATGAATATCAACGCGGTAAGCCGTGGCAACATGAGGACCTGATTGCGCCAGTTGATTTTGCCGTATTAAAGCCTGCCGAGGAACTCAAAAAGGAACAGGCCAATGCCCTGATACAGCTACGGCCACACTTTACAAAGAATTCCGGTATATCTGATGCCCAGGTAAATAATGCAATCAATGAGTTTAACAGTAAGTGGAAAGGTTTGAATGGAATAAATTCAAACGATGAAGAGAAGGAAAAATCGCTTACTGTCATAATAAATGTGCTTGATACCCTTTTTTCACGTGGTATTATTCGGATTACAAATGAAATAACTGAAAAGCCCGGTAATTATAAAGTATGGATAATTGAGGGCAATACGGCAGTGCAGGTGCCGCTGGGAGAAATATATACCATTCAAACGGCAGGTGGATATATACGCAGGGAGGTTGACCAATCACCCATAGCCGACAAAGAGTTAGTATATGGAGTACTTATGAATGCGCTGAAGCAGAATGTGCTTTACGATGAACAGAAAACCATGAGAGCCCGTGAGAACATCCTATCGGAGATACCCAACAGCCGCGGGATGGTGCAACGGGGTGAGCGAATCATTTCAAGGGGTGAGCTGATAAATGCTGAGAAGTTCCAGATACTTGAATCGCTGCGTGCCGATTATGAAAGCAGGTTGGGCACTACATTCAAATACTGGAATATACTTGTAGGCCAGGGGTTATTGATTTCACTTACCATGATTGCATTTATCATGTTCATGATATCATTCAGGAAAGACCTCTTTGCCGAGAACAAAAAACTGGTGCTGATGCTGCTGCTGATTTTGATGATGGTATCAGTGGCGAGCATTACCATGCGTACAAACAGTGAGTTGTTGAATTTGCTTCCGTTTTGTTTAGTGCCTCTCATAATACGGGTATTTTTCGATACCCGACTGGCTTATTTTGTGCACGTGGTTACACTCATTCTAACCGGTTTCATGGTCCCCAATGCCTTTGAATTTATATTTATGCAGCTCATAGCAGGTATCATGGCCATAATAAGTGTAGCTGAACTTCGGAGGCGTTCGCAGTTTTTCTTCACGGCCACCGTGATTTTCGTTACCTATTCCGCCCTTTATGTGGGCATGCTGATGATACAGGATGGTAGCTTTGAGAACCTGTCAGCCCGGCCCTTTATTCTTTTTGCCGGCAATGCCATGTTTACCCTCTTCTCCTATCCGCTGATCTATATGTTCGAGAAATCATTCGGATTGGTAACAGATGTTACCTTGCTGGAGTTGTCAGATACCAATAGTCCGCTTTTGCGAAAACTATCACAGTATGCTCCGGGTACCTTTCAGCACTCCCTGCAGGTGGCCAATATTGCCGAAGAGGCTGTTTATGCCATAGGGGGCAACACTTTGTTGGTGAGAGCCGGCGCATTGTATCACGATATTGGAAAGATGGATATGCCGATGTACTTTATTGAAAATCAAACATCATCAATGAATCCTCATGATGAGTTGGGGTATGAAGAGAGTGGGCGAATTATAATCGGTCATGTATACAAGGGGATTGAGCTGGCCAAGAAATATAATCTGCCTGAAGTGTTGGTTGATTTTATCAGAACTCATCATGGCACGCGCAGGGCTGAATATTTCTATAATCTTAAAAAGATTGAATTTCCTGAAGAGGAGATAAGTGATAAACCTTTTAAATACCCCGGCCCGGTGCCTTTTTCCAAAGAGACATCGGTGCTGATGATGGCTGATTCAGTAGAGGCTGCGTCAAGAAGCATGAACCGCCCAACTGTTGATTCGATATCCCAACTGGTGGATAGAATCATTGAAAGCCAGGTGAATGATAATCAGTTCAGTAATTCTGACCTTACATTCCAGGATATCACCAAAGTGAAAAAGATTCTAAAAAAGAGGCTCATGAGCATTTATCATGTTCGTATTGAATACCCGGTGCTTTAGTTTAATTGAAACATATCAACCTTCTACTGTAACAGTTTGGCGCTCCTCAGATAGTTTCCTGCATAAGGACCTTCGTTGAATAGAAGGTCTAGAATGCTTAGATTTGGTAAAAAGGGTAAACGGTCGGAAAATACCTGGTTGTATTTGTTCAGATGGTGGTCGTAATGACTTAAGTCTTTAGAACAAACTCTTTTATCAGTAAATGAATCATAATCCCTAACATAATCAGTTGTCAGGTTTATTTTAGGATTGATCTTAAGAAATTTATTGACCAGTTTAATAAGAAGGAGATTAAAATCAATTAAGCGACCTTCGGGGTGGCGGTAGATTTCAGCAAATACATCTTTATAATAGAGAAAAAAAGGTGAATTATTATAAGCGGAACAAATGGCTCTATAATGAACCTGATTCCAAGAAGACTTATTATCAATAATAACTTCGTGTGTTCGGGTGCTGTTACCGTTTACTTTAATAATGGGCACAGTAAGCCGTAAGGTGCCATTTGCCGAATAAATGGTAGTTCTGTTCCTGCAGGTTTGTTTTGGGTAGGTTTCATGGATTTCAAAGAGCAGGTTCTCATTCTGAGCTATATAGCAGTAATGATCAATGGATGGCAAATAGGCAAGAGGAAGGATTATAATGTCAGGTTCCACAATGGTGTAATGTTTAAGGCGCAAAATTACATAAACATAATCACCAATACCGAGGTGTAACAAAAAAGGCCGGTGACTTCTCACCGGCCTTTAATAAGCTTCACTTAATGTTATTTACTCTCTTGCGGTTGGAGCAGAACATCATCAATAGCCTGAATCAATGCTGATTTTGGCAATGCACCGGCAGCCATGCGTGGTTGGCCTTCCATAGGGCAGAATAGCATGCTGGGGATACTTCTGATGCCAAATACCTGTGAAAGTTCCTGTTCAACTTCGGTATCCACTTTATAAATGTCAACTTTACCTTTGTATTCATTGGAGAGTTCTTCCAGAATTGGAGCAACCATTTTGCAGGGTCCGCACCAATCGGCGTAAAAGTCTATGATACATGGTAATTTGCCTTCAAATTTCCACTCCTGATTTTGTTCGTAATTGAAGACCTTCTCTTTAAAGGTCTGTGCAGTCAAATGTTCCATTATTTTGTTTTCAATGTTTGTACTTTAGTTAACTATCTTATAATATTTTGTTGTGAGCTGTATATAACATGCTCAAAAAATGAGTTTATAGCTTAATTGGCTGTTACAGGTTTTGCAAGTAATATATCCTTCACCATCTTTTCAAATTCAGCCTTTGGATGTGCTCCCATTGTCATGGTTGGTTGTCCCTCAACCGGGCAATATAAAATAGAAGGAATGCTCCTTATGTTAAAGACACCTGCAAGTTCTTTTTCCTTGTCGGTATTGACTTTATATATAACGATATCATCTTTGTATTGTGTAGCAAGTTCAGCCATTATTGGGGCTACTCTTTTACATGGTCCACACCAGTCGGCATAAAAATCAATAATACATGGTTTGTCACCCCGATAAACCCATTTGTCGGGACTGGCTTCGTAGTTGAACACTTTTTCAAGGAACATGGCCTTGTCCATCTGGATTACTTTCCCTGATTCATCAGAAGAAGCCAAAGTGGCATTGGTGGCAGATGCTGTTTTAACAGCTGATTTCTCACCGGTTTGTGTACAGGCTGTAATGGTAACTCCTGCTATGAGCAGAAACGATAGAATTATTTGTTTCATTGTTGGGTATTTGATTGAGTTTCTTGTTTTCATACTGCAAAAATAATGCAAATTTTGTTTAAAGCGCATAAATATCACTATTTTTTTTATTTTTGTTGAATAAAACTGGTATGATAGTTTTAAATCAGGCAGTTAACAATTAATGACAAATTTAGTTTATTAAACGTCTTCAAAAAGGTTAAATGGAATTACTTAAACATTCTTTTAAGGATCTTCAGACAATTGATGCTTTCAGGGCAAGATACAAAAGTGAGGAAGATTGCCTCAGGGCTATTGCAGATGGCAAATGGCAAGATGGGTTTGTGTGTAAAAAATGTGGGCACACCCATTATTGTGATGGGAAGACGCCATTTTCAAAAAGATGCACCAAGTGCAAAACTGATGAATCAGCAACCGCTCAT
Organism: uncultured Bacteroidales bacterium; assembly: GCA_937894795.1. Taxonomy (GTDB): domain Bacteria; phylum Bacteroidota; class Bacteroidia; order Bacteroidales; family Lentimicrobiaceae; genus Lentimicrobium. The sequence goes on along the minus strand of CALCQV010000051.1, from coordinate 10,537 downwards.
ACTTTGTTTCATCATTGCCGGATCAATATTGTAGAAGCTTTTGAGATGGCATACAGAATCTGTTGTGCGCCTGAAGTTTCCACTTATGAACTTTCAAGAGAGATGAACACACGACAAATGACATGCTGGAAGTTCAAAAAGCGTTTGTTGGAATATATTGGATAGTAAAGCAAGGTGATTCCTAAAAAACACTGATTCCAATAAATAAATAAGAGGCGAATAATTACTGATTTCTCTTAATTTTGCTCAAAAATTAGCAGATGTTTATAGATTTAAGAAGTGATACGGTAACAAGGCCAACACCCGGTATGCTTGAGGCTATGTTTAGTGCTAATGTTGGTGATGATGTTCTGGGCGAAGATCCAACAGTGAAAGCACTTGAAGAAAAGGTGGCCGGCATATTCGGCAAGGAGAGTGGATTGTATTGCCCGTCGGGGACTATGACCAATCAAATAGCGGTGAAAGTGCACACACAGCCCGGTGAAGAGATTATAATGCATAAACTGTCGCATGTTTATTATTATGAAGGGGGAGGTATCATGATGAATTCAGGTGCCTCAGTCTGCTTGTTGGAAGGTGATCATGGCAGGATTTCGCCACAGGATGTGCTTGATCATATCAATCCTGATGATGTACATCGGCCACCAACAGCTATGGTTGAAGTAGAGAATACAATGAACAAGGGAGGAGGAGCCGTATATGATAATGACAATTTGGCAGCTATCTCCCGCATTTGTCGTGATCATAACCTTAAATTTCATCTTGATGGAGCACGTATATTTAACGCACTTGCTGTGACAGGGCAGGATCCCAAGGATTGCGGTAACATGTTTGACAGTATATCAATTTGTCTCTCTAAAGGATTGGGAGCACCTGTAGGTTCAGTATTGATAGGAACAAAAGGTTTCATCGATAAAGCGCGTAGAGTAAGAAAAGTATTTGGTGGTGGCATGCGTCAGGCCGGATATCTTGCCGCAGCGGGCATTTATGCATTGGATAATAACATTGAACGATTAAAAGAAGATCACCGTAAGGCGAAGGTATTGGCAAATGTGCTTTCTACTCTGCCCTGGGTGGATACTGTACATGATTGTAATACCAATATCGTTCTTTTCAGTGTGAAGGCTCCTTTAACAGCTATTCCTGTTGTCAAACAACTGGAACAGGCAGGCTTATACGGCATTGATTTTGATAAAATGACAATAAGGCTGGTAACACACCTTGATTTTTCAGATGAAATGCTTAATCAGGCAGTTCAAATTCTTCAGGATTTTAAACCTGATTTTGCAGCTATATAACGAATAGAATCGGCACCTGCGTTGAATAGCGGGTTGTAATTATCGTTGTCATTAACCTTAAACAATAATTTACTGCTTGTACAGAACTTGGGCAGTAATGATGCAATTTCAAAGGTTACATCATCAATGGTTTCAAACCGGTCGTAACCACTAAGTGACAACAGCTCTTCTAACTGTTTCCATGAATCATAGGTTAATGGGCTTTTGGTTCTTTTGTCCACTTTTTGTATTACGCGTTGGCAGTTGGTAAATGTTCCACCTGTTTCATAAGGAAATGATGCCGGTAAAACAAGGTTCGCCAATTTGGCTGTTTCCGTTAAAGTATAATCCTGCACCATTATAAAGCTGCTTTTGGCAAGCATGCTTTTTATGCGGTCTTTATCAATTGCACAACCAATAGGGTCTTCGCCAAATATAAAGAGTGACCTGTAGCCGGAATCGCTTAATGTATGAAATGTACATCCTTTATCTACAGGCAGGTCATTTGAGCGCCAATGAAACTGAATTGTACTCCTCTGAAAAGGATCATCCCACGGGGTGGCTCCGGGGCCAAGATTCCACATTACTCCAATGTCATGCAATCCATGTGAATTGTTATTCTCCTTGAGCAACATCAGTCCGGCACCTGTTCTTCCATGCTTTCCGGTAAGCAGTGCAAGATTGAATATTTCACCACAAGTATGCCCCGACAAGTTGTTTTCAGAGAAAACAAGAACAGCCTTAGGCTCCCGTAGATATTCAAGAGCAAACTTTTCTATTATTTCACCACTTACACCTGATGCAATCTGTAGGTCATTGATATTGAGCGACAGGAGAGTCTTTTTATAATCTTCAAAATTTTCAACAAGATTATTTATATACACCTTATCCTCAAGCTCATGACTGACAATGTAATGATTTACCGCTTTAATAAAGTGGAAGTATGATTTTATAACCAGGTGTTTATCGGCTTTGTCAATCAGTTTACTTTGAGGATCGAGGGTAATAAATTCGACCGGTATTTTAAGCTCTTGTTGGTTATTGAAGATGAAGTAAGCAGCCATTGGATTATCACTCTCAACCTCTGAACCAATGATGTATATTATGCCTGCTTCCGTAAGTTCGGCGAATGGGATATTTGCCCGGGAGAGTTTAGTATAACCGGTACCACGGCCCAGATAATGGAAACTGCCTATGTTGTTAGAGTATGCACATGCCCTGCTTAACTTCATTACCAGATACTGCTCTTCATTGGTAAGACGCGCTCCTGCAAAGAAAGCCTTCTCGCGGGGATCACCGTTGACTACCTTATCATGCAAAACATTAAAAGCTTCATCCCAGTCAACAGGTTCCAATCTGCCATTTTTTCTAAGCAGAGGTGTTGTTATTCTATTTCCTTTCGTAACAGCCTTGTACCCAAACAAAGGCTGATTGCAAATCCTTCCATTATCATTAATAAGTCCATTTGCTCCTTTAATACCAACAATTTCATTCTGTTCAAAAGTTAAGTTTATTGCACAACCTAATGAACACAGATTGCAAATGGTGTTAAATGAAACAGTGCCGTATTCTTTATTACCGGTTGTGTCAGGCTGGGAGGATATATGATCGGATGACATGGAACCTGCTTGTATTAAGTTATTATTGTTGAATGCAATGCAGCTTGCACTCGGCTTGAAAGTTTGGAGATGCTAAATTAGAGACTTTTCCAATACAATTAAATGATTGAATAACAGTTTCTTTAAAAAGGTTTGATACTTCAGGTTCAAATTAAACGAAGTGGATATGGCAGGTAAAGTACAGGTTTAGAGTGCCTTTTCAATCATTCATCAACTGTTTTCGGAGCATATCAAGAGCGGCAAGGGCACTTCGGCGGATGTTTCTTACGCGGTGTTCTCCAAAATGGAACTTCTTTACCTGTATTTCCTTATTGGGTACAGAAACAGCTATCCAAACGGTTCCAACCGGTTTATCAGGAGTGCCCCCATCAGGTCCGGCTATACCAGAAACAGCAATGGAACAATCAGTTGAAAAAACCTTCTTTACACCTTCGGCCATCTCAATCACTGTTTCGCCACTTACCGCCCCAAACTGCTCAAGAGTATGAGGATTTACATTGAGTGTTTGTACTTTCGACTGGTTGGAATATGTTACTAACGATCCGTTAAAGTAAGATGAACTTCCGGGTATTGATGTAATCAAATGAGCTATATATCCTCCTGTGCAGCTTTCGGCTGTTGAGAGGGTGTGATTTTTTTCTTTCAATATTTGCCCTACAACAGTTTCCAGATTGTCATCATCTTCACCGAAAATATATTCAGGTATCAGGGAATAAAGTTGTTCAATGAAAATGTCAACCTCTTTTTGGAGGATTTCTTTTGAAGTACCGGTAGCTGAAAGTCTTAATCTGACCATCCCTGGCTGAGGCAAATATGCCAATTTGATATATGACGGTAACGACAGTTCCCATTCCTCTATTTTATCGGCCAGAAATGATTCTCCAACACCTTGCGTCAGGATTGTTTTATGAATAATCACCTTGTCACTCATTTTTTGAAGCATCGGAATGATGTGGTCTGACATCAATGCCTTCATTTCAAAGGGAACGCCGGGAAGTGAGAAATATACTTTATTATTAAGCCTGAACGCCATTCCCGGAGCTGTTCCATGAATATTCACCAAGGCCTCGGCACATGCCGGTATTTCAGCCTGCTTTCTGTTGATCTCATTCATAGTATATCCACGTAAAGTGAATATACGCTGAATATTGTCAAGTGAGGGCTGATCAAATACCAGGGGTGAATTAAAGTAATCACACAGGGCAAGTTTGGTAATATCATCCTTGGTTGGCCCCAATCCACCGGTCATTAGAATGATATCGGCACGCTCTGATGCTTCATCCAGTGCCTTGATAATATCAGCATGATCATCTGCAATAGAAGTGATGCGGATGACTGAAATGCCTACTTTATTTAATTCCTGTGCCATCCAGGCAGAATTGGTATTGACTACCTGACCAATAAGCAGTTCATCGCCTATTGAAATAATTTCAGATTTCATCGATAGTGTTTTTGGTCATTCAATTAGTAAGTATTCTTGATTAGTATAGCCTGAAGTTTATGGCAACATGGATTTAAAGCCAGTCTCATCAGGAACAATCGAGACTACCGGGATTTCAGAACTGCGTATGAACTCCTGGGCATTGGAGCCGATAAAGAATTCAATAATTGAAAATTCCTGCTGTGTCATAATGACTATCAGGTCAATATCGCCTTTTGTTTCGGCATATTCAAGAAGAGCAGGAACATGTGTTTTTTCACCTGCCGGCGTTTTGATGATTTCAGTTTCACATACTATTCCGGCATTTTCAATCTCTGCTTTTACTTTTTCCATTAGATTGGACAGTTTGTTAACGATTTTAGGGTCATTAACTGACCAGAGTGCAGAAACGGCCCTTATGCCGGCACAATATAGCTTAGCAATATCAATGGCCCAGCCAACTTTTTGTGTAGTGACTTTGGTGAGGTCCATCGGCAATAGTATTGACCGACAACCATTGTAGTGGTCAAATCCATTGATGGTGATAACCGGACAAGGCGCCGACCTGATAACTCTTGAGGTATTGGTGCCCATCATTCGCTTTCCAACAGGATCAGAATTATCGGAACTCCTGGTGCCCATAACAATGAAGCTTGCTTTTATATCACGGGCAACCCTGTTAATGGTTGAGGATATCCGTCCTTTCTGCAGTGATGCTTCTACAGGTATGCCTTCGTGCAGACTCACTCTGGCAGCTACAACATCCAGATGATCATTGACTTTCTCCAATTTGGCTTCATCATTGATGTCAGAGAATATACCGGTCAGAAGTCCGGCAGTATCATGCACATATAATAATGTAATCTTACACTTTGTGATTCTTGCAAGATTTACTGCCTGCTGAAGTGCAGCTTCTGATTGCCGGTCGAAGTCATAAGCTACAAGTATATTGTTCATGATGGATGTTTAATTTATCTTTGCACTTAATGGGCAAAATTACTCAAATATAGGCCTTATAACAAATATCTAATTGAAATGGCATACCTTGAAGAATCTGAATTGATACTGAATACCGACGGAAGTGTATACCACTTAAACCTGTTACCCGGAGAATTGGCACGAAACATAATACTGGTAGGTGATCCGAGTAGGGTTAGTATGGTTTCTGAACACTTTGACAGAATAGATGTGAAACGCCAAAACCGGGAAATCATCACCCATACCGGTTATTACAGGGATATGCACATCTCAGTGCTCTCTACAGGTATGGGAACCGATAACATTGACATAGTGATGAATGAGATAGATGCTTTGTTTAACATTGACTTGAAAGAAAGAGTGGTCAAAGATGAACGCACTTCACTCAATATTGTAAGAATTGGCACATCAGGAGGCCTGCAGCCGGGCATATCACCTGATTCCACTGTTGTTTCCACACATGGTGTTGGGCTTGATGGAATGTTATACTATTACCGTAATCTCGATAAGGTCATGAACCATGAAATGACAGAAGCTTTCATAAGTCAATCGGCATGGCCATCCATACTTCCCAAGCCTTATTTTGTTGAAGGAAGCAGTTACCTGTTGCAATATCTTGGTGATGGTTTCATAAAGGGTATAACTGCCACTGCACCCGGTTTCTATGGCCCTCAAGGTCGGCAATTAAGACTGCGTACATACCTTCCTGATCTTAACAACTCGCTTCAGTTATATGATTATCATGGTAAGAAGATAGTTAACTTTGAAATGGAGACTTCGGCACTCTATGGATTAGGCAAAATGCTTGGCCATAATACCCTGACATTGACAAATATAGTTGCCAACAGGGTGGATAAAACGCATAGCTCTAAATACAAGGTATTTATGGAGCAACTGATTGTTAAAGTACTTGACAGGTTGAGCCTTTTGAAGGATTAAAGTGAATTAATTGCATCATTAAGTTCACCATTTGCAATAAAACTGATCGTTCAATTGTTGAAGTGATAGTAGTAAACGGGATAAAATGACCAATAATGGGTGATGATTCAGAACTGCAAGCATTGATAAGCTTGATAGATGAACCAGATGATACTTCTTTTGCAAAAGTGAAAGAACAGATATTCCATATTGGAACACCTGCTGTACCCTTATTGGAAAATGCATGGGAGAATACCTTCGACGTTGTGATACAACAAAGAATTGAAGATATTATTCATAAAATACAATTCAATCAACTTCATTTCGACCTTGCTAAATGGGTGCATCTAAAGGACCATGATTTAATGGAAGGTTATATTCTGTTTACGAAATATCATTACCCAAGCTTAAAAGTAGATTCTATCAGGGAAGAGCTGTTTCAGATCAAGAAGGATGTGTGGATTGAGATCAATGAAAATCTGACTGCTCTTGAAAAGATCAAAGTTCTAAACCATATCCTATTCGAGCATCATAAGTTCTCAATTCCCGACAGGAGAGAAAGTGAAGCAAGATACCTGTTTCTCAATAACCTGCTCGAAACAAAAAAGGGATATTCCATTTCAATTGGTATCCTTTACACTCTTCTTGCTCAAAGCCTTGGAATGCCTTTACACGGCCTGCTTCTTCCCGGTGACCGTTATTTTATGGCCTGGATGGAATCTTCAGTTGATAAGGCACACCGTATCAAGTTTTGTATTAATCCCGAGAATGGCGGTGGTGTGTTTACTAAAGAAGAGCTGTCAGTATTGCTCAGGCGATTGAAGTTTCCTTTGCAGGAGAATTTTTTTATCCCACTGACACCTACTGAAATTATTGACAAGATGTTTGAATTGCTTTCTTACTTAACCTTAGGTGATGGAGACCCTATAAAGCAAGAAGAAATTATTCGACTTCGGGAGGCATGCTCAGATTCAACGGATTGAAAATCGTGTCGATTTAATGACCTATTTGGGTTTTAAAATCACACCCTGGTTCTTGACTCCATCTATCATCACTGTACATTGCTTTTCAAACCTCACATGACGTATGTACTTATCTTCGTATAACGCAGGCTGGGCGTTGAGGAAATCAACATCATAATACCCGTCGTTCATAAATGGATTTATTGTGAAATAGCCCACCCTGAAGGAAGTAAGGTTCTGAAAGAAATGTGTACCCTGGCTGGGATCGATTCTATAATCTTTTAATCCCGACTCAATTATTACACGGGCGGCAGAAATTTGTGCCCATTTAACAGGGATACCTAACCAGGGATCACTTGAACCCCAACGTCCCGGTCCAATCAGAATATAATTACTGTTGCTTTGGAGGAACTCATTGTTGAGCTCAGAAATTAATTGCGCTATTTTGGCATTGTCACTTGAATGGAAGTTCTCCGGCCTGATGTAAATGATATCTCTGATACCTTTGATTATTCCATTTCCTAATGCATTATTGGCAAAAAGAATGGTATCTGTATTTTTTATTTCACTTAAACTCACTTCAAGTTCTTCGCGTGGGTCAACAATAGGCCTGATTTGCAGTAGATTGAAAACATACAAACCGTTATCAGTGGAATTTAAATCAACTGCAAATTCAATCTCAACCGGTTTGCCCATCTCTTTTTGTCCAGTTTCAAGCACATTGAGCAGTATATCAGCCATGGGAACCACATTATGGTTCAGGATATTGGAAAAAGAAATGATTCGCTTTCCTTCTGAAAGCATTCCATCTTTGATAATCTGGTTTTCAAAATCAAATGTGCTGACAATGTGCTTAAGAGCCTTGTCCTTCTCGGCCTCCTTAATATCCAGCTTCAACAGGTTGCAACCATCATCAATGGAAACAATGAAACTGCCGGGTTTGAGATTAAGCGCATAAAAGTGGTTTTGAGTCTCTTTAAGTGCCATCTGAGGGTTAGAAAGTTGTAACACTTTCTTCGGGTATTTTGGTGAGAATCGTAATGAAAGTCCGCCGTCGACAATATATTTACCTAGTCCTAATGCGATATTAGCTGTGCCATCGGTCGTCAGTTCCGGTTCTACAGGGTAAAAGTTGATGGAGCGGGCAACACCTGATATAGAGGGATAAAACCTGTCGTTAAAGGCAGTTCCGGCAACTTCCTGCAAAACCACAGCCATCTTCTCTTCATCAATAACGTGTGTAGTGCTCTTCATATAGGCTTTTGACTCACTATAGAAGGCTGAAGCATACACACTTTTTATGGCAATGCTTAAGTTGCTTAATGTTTGTGCTGGATCATCAGGATAATTGGGAACCATATATGTGGCATAAATTCCGGCAAATGGCTGATAGTAGCTATCTTCAAGCATACTTGAAGAACGCACGGCAATAGGTTTTTTGACTACTGTTATAAATGTCTTCAGGTCGTTTAGTAACTTATCAGGTAGCTTGGATTTCACAAATCTTAAAAGCAGCTCATCATCAGGGATTCCGGAGATGGCTACTTGATATAGGTTATTGATTTCCAGAAATTCATCGAAGATATCAGTACCCAGCACTACTGTTCTGGGAATAATCAACAGAACTCCCGGCCATTTATCTATCATCCGGTTACGTTTCAGCATAGAGTCAAGAAAAGCAAGGCCTCTTGCTTTACCGCCAATAGATCCCTGCCCTACACGGGTAAAGCTAAGGTATTCATCGAAACTTTTAGGATTGAATTCGGCAATGATTCCTCTGGCCTTGTTGAGCCTGAAAGTTGCAATTGCTTCAAAAATAAATTGTCTGATATCATCCAGGTTGTCGAAATCATCAGGCCGCAGATCCCTGAATAGTTCTGCCAATGGAAAGAGTGCCCTGGCATAAAGCCACTTTGAGATATGGTTCCGGTAAACATGGTATTCAAATGATTTATCGGGGATATCAAAAATTATCTGTTGCAGAGTTTTAAGGTCAGCAGCTCTATGCACCTCCTTCTTCGTATCTGGATCAACAAAAACGAAATCACCAAAGGCAAAAAACTGGATGATAAAATTGCGAAGTTCATGCGATAAGGTAGGTGATAGCTTATGCAGAAATCCTACTTGTAATTCGTGGGCAATTGCATTTCTGGAATAATCAGACGACTGCATCAGCATTGGAATAAATTCGTCTTCACTTTTTACCTTTTTTATGAATCTTATCCCCGCTTCAGGATCTTCAATGCCTTTGGTCTTGTATGAGACATCAGTAATTATACCAATCAGGTTATTCTTGTATTCTTCATAGTAGTGCATTGCCTGCTCGTAATTAGTGGCCAGGAGTATCTTTGGCCGTCCTCTCATCCTCAACATCATCTGATGCTCATTAAGCCCCTCAGTCATAAAAGACTTTGATTGTTTAAAGATGATTTTATACATGTTGGGAAGATAGCTTGAATAAAATCTGATGGAATCTTCCACAAGCAACAATGCCTGAACACCCACAGTCTTGATATCATCTTCCGCATTCATCTGATCCTCAATCAGCTTTATTATGGCAAGTAGCAAGTCGGCATTGCCCAACCAGCAGAATACATAGTTTATTGATGAGATGTCTTCATTGGCAATGGTCAAAGTTACCTCGCGTGAGAATGAGGTCAATACTACCAACGGAATATTGACATATTCAGCTTTTATTCTTCGTGCAACCTCAAATGTTTCGCTTTTGCCCATGCTAAGCATGGTTATGATGAGGTCAATCTTTTCAGTTTGTAGAATTTTCCTGGCTTCCTGCTCTGATGTGACTTGAATAAACTGGGGTGGGTATCTTAAGCTTAATGCAACATATTCATTGAAAATCTGTTCATCTATTCTACCGTCACCTTCAAGTATAAAGGAATCATAGTTGCTTGCAATGAGCAATACTTTATATATACGCTTACGCATTAAACTGTGAAAAGCTGTATCGTCAAAATAAAACCGTGACAGGAGTTCGTAGGGTGATACCTTCATATAGGTGTTGTTTATTACAAATTTAAGATAAAACAAGAAGAATGTGCCAATATTAAAGAACTTTGCAATCCTCTACTCTTGGAATAGTTTTCAATTAACAAGTTGAGCTGCCATTAGTTGAGAAAGCAGTAAATTCTCCCAATCCTGACCTTTCCAGATGAGATAATGTTCTGTTGAATGTGCCTGGGACTGAATATTAATAGATTAAATGAGCTATTGACTGATGAAATACAACTTTGATGAGATTATTGAGCGAAGCAACACCGCTAGTGTAAAGTATGATTTACGTGAGATTTTTTTTGGAGCCGGAGATGTGATACCTATGTGGGTTGCCGACATGGACTTCAGGAC
>CALCQV010000050.1 GCA_937894795.1 uncultured Bacteroidales bacterium | reverse complement strand
GGAAAGGTCAAACCTTTTAAGCACTTTAGGAATATGTCGGTTCCTTTGCTTACTGCTTTTTCCACTTCTTCTTCCAGTGCATCGCTTCCTCTATCAATGGCGGCAGTAGAAAACAAAGACGGAGTATCAAATAAAATTGCCAGCTTTACCCTGCCATTGGGAGCAACCATAAATATGAATGGTACGGCCCTCTATGAATGTGTAGCGGTAATGTTTATAGCACAGGCTTATGGAATTGATCTTAGTTTTGCGCAGCAGGTAACTGTGGTCATGACTGCATTAATGGCAGCCATTGGTTCCGCAGGAATACCCATGGCCGGTTTGGTAATGATGGCAATAGTGCTTAGTGCCGTAGGTCTTCCATTGGAAGGTATTGGCCTTATCCTGGCTGTTGACCGGATACTCGATATGTTTCGTACCACCGTTAATGTTTATGGTGATACTTGCGCTGCTGTGGTCATTGCCAAATCAGAGGGTGAAAAGCTTAATGTGTGATAATTTGCAATATTTTTGCACTTTGTTGAAATTAACCCCAAACAGTATTTTTTTATTGAAAACCCGACTATGACAAAACTTAAAACCACCCTTCTTACGGTTGCAGGTATGCTGTTCTTTTTGAACCTGTCAGCACAGAACTGGCAAACCTACTTCGAACAATCAGGTTACACCGAAACACCACGCTATGATGCTACCATGGATTATTGCCAAAGGCTTAACCTGGCGTCACCCAATGTAAGTATGACAAGCATTGGCAAGAGTCCTCAGGGCAGGGACATTGAGATGCTTATAGTTGACAAGGATGGATTGGTTGATCCCCGTGTGATCAGGGAAAAGGGCCGATTGATAGTTTTGATTGAAGCTTGTATACATCCGGGTGAACCTGAAGGAAAAGATGCCTCAATGATGCTTGTGAGGGATCTTGTCATAGAAAAGAAAAACAGGAATCTGTTGGATAAAGTCAGCTTACTGGTGATTCCAATATTTAATGTGGATGGACATGAGCGTTTTGGGCCATTCAATAGAATAAACCAGAATGGGCCAAAGGAAATGGGATGGCGAACTACTGCGAATAACCTGAACCTAAACAGGGATTTCCTCAAAGCCGACGCTCTTGAAATGCAGCACTGGCTTAGAATGTACAATAAGTGGCTTCCTGATTTCTTTATTGATATTCATACAACCGATGGTGCTGATTATCAATATCAGCTAACTTATGATGTAGAGAAGTATGGTTATCTGGATTCCGGACTTACACGTTGGTTGAATGATATTTATGAAACGCGCCTTGATAAGGGAATGTCGGATGCAGGGTACAAAATTTTCCCATATGTACAGTTCAGGAAATGGCATGATCCCCGAAGTGGGCTTCGTAAAGGTGCTGCTCCTCCATTAGTATCAACAGGTTATGCAGCTGCACAAAACCGACCGGCTGTTCTGGTTGAGACACACATGCTTAAGGATTACAAAACAAGGGTATCGTCGGTCTACGAGTTTCTGGTGCAAACACTTGCAATTGTGAATCATCAGAATGAAACACTCAGGACCTTGATCAGTATGGCCGATAAGTCAACCGCTTCACCCAACTTCAGGAAGGAACCTCTTCCGGTTTCATTTGTCAATAGTGCAAAAGATAGTATCATGACTGATTATAAGGGGTATGACTATACAGTCAAGAAAAGTGACCTTACAGGTGGGGATTGGTTTGTATACGATCCTAAGAAACCGGTGACCATGAAAGTGCCATTCTTCAATAAAAATTATCCGGATAAGACCATTAAATTGCCATCAGCCTACATAGTGCCGGTTGAATGGACAGCGGTAATAGAGAAATTGGAGCTTCACGGTATCCATACTCGTCCACTTTTAAAGGATAGTACCATTAATGTTACAATGCTGCATTTTACAGATCATGAATTCCGTAAAACACCTAATGAGGGTAGGAGTATGGTAAGTGTAAATACCATTGAGAAGAAGGAAAAGCGACTTTTCCATGCGGGCTCGGTAGTTGTTCCAACCGATCAACGTGCCGCAAGGGTTATAGCCTTTCTGTTGGAACCAACAGCCACTGGTTCCCTGGTAGAGTGGGGCTTCTTCAATAGTGTGTTTGAACAGAAGGAATACAGTGAAACCTATGTGATGGAAAAGATGGCTAGGGAGATGCTTGCCAATGATCCACAATTAAAGAAGGAATTTGAAGAAACGGTGAAGGATAATCCGAAATACAAGGACAACCAGTGGGAAATGCTAAACTGGTTCTACAACAGATCAGCATACTCCGATATAAATTATCTGGTTTATCCGGTAGGGAAGATATATTGATATTGAACAGCATTTTTTGATTTAAAAGAGGCTGCTTTTGTATGAAGCAGCCTCTTTATTTAGCACTTTACAATTAATTCCATCCTTAATTACACACTTTTTTTAGCCAGATAGAAATCAACCATTTCATAATCACTCTTTTCACGTTCGTGCATTTCTTCAACTGTTCTGGGTGGCGGCACAATTACCTTATCACCCGGTTGCCAGTTCAAAGGCAATACCACCCCATGCTTTGATGAAACCTGCATTGCCTTGAGCACTCTGATCATTTCATCCATATTACGTCCCACATTCTGTGGATAATACATTATAAGCCGTATCTTCCGTTTAGGATCAATGAAGAATACGGCCCTTACCGCTGATGTTTCACTTTCATTGGGCTGAAGCATGCCATACAGCTTTGACACTTTCATATCAATGTCGGCAATAATGGGAAATTTCATCAGAATTCCCATATTTTTATGTACATTGTTGATCCATGCCAGATGTGAATGAACACTGTCAATGCTCAATCCTAACAGTTTTGTATTAATTGCCGTGAACTCCTCTTCCCTAACTGCAAAACCCGACATTTCAGTTGTGCATACGGGCGTAAAGTCAGCAGGGTGAGAAAAGAGAACCACCCAGCTTCCCTGGGCAAATTCAGAGAATTTAATGCGCCCTTGCGAGGTGTTGGCTTCAAAATCAGGTGCTATATCCCCAATCCTGGGCAAATAGTGTATTTCCTGGTTTACAGGTGTGTCCATATAGTAGATTTAGATTATTGATTATCTTGATTTAACAAACCGGCGTACAACCGCCGAGTACTGGTCATCCAATCTCAGTTCAATGAAGTATATTCCCGGAAGGATATTTTCCACCGACAGAGGCTGGCTGTTTGTTCCAGGTCTTACAGCCAATTCACGTTTTTCCACCTGATTACCAAGTAGATCATATACTGACAGCACTGCTGTGCCTGCCTTGCCGGCATTAAACATGATATTAGTGAGATTGACCGCAGGGTTTGGATATATCTTCAATGAATTATTTACTATTTCATTTGAAATGCCTAAAGTGCCGGTGGCTGTGAATGATCCAACCATCCCTAATGAGGCATGCGGTGTACATACATAATCATAAAAACCTGCAACAGTCACTACATATTCAAACTGATTGTTTGATGAGGTAAGAGGGCTATCCCAGGAAGCCGCCGCCGCCGGTATGTTAGAGGAAGTAGTTGTATGGGCTCCACTAGTCCAAACCCAGCGAATGGTATCACCTACGGCTACATTGAATACCTTGGGGTTGAATGTATTTGATTGTTGAGTCACCACTTTTATCGTTGCAATGGCCTGTAAAGACAGAACCATAAGAAATAATGACATTATTATTGCTATATTTCGTTTCATGAGCTTGTTTATTTAAGTTAAATAGAAGCGTATGATTAAAATTCTAACAATTTCCATGGTTAAAAGTTTTCCCATTAACTCATGCATTGGGGGATTTAGGAAATATTAAGAATAAAGCTGATTACAGGAATGTAATACCGGGAATTTTGACTTAAAAGATATTTGAAGGCTGATGTGGTTATATGGTACTCTGCTGATGCTTAAAAATGATAATAGCCGGCAGTAAATATATCTTGCCGTATATTCAACATTAATAATTGATACTGATTGATTAGTCCCTAAACTTAATAGTAACTTCCACTATTTCCGGGCGGTTGCCAATGCGTACCGGAGGTCCCCATGACCCAAAACCATTGGAGACATAAAAATGCGAGTTTCCTTTTTTCAGGTAGCCCATGCTCACTTCAAACATTGCCTGAGTAATGTAGTTGAGCGGCCATAATTGACCGTGATGCGTATGGCCGGAGAATTGAACATCTACCCCTGCTGCCTCTACCTTATTTAATTCAAATGGCTGGTGATCCATCATGATAATAGGCAATGAAGGATCAGTTCCCTGTAGCATTTCGCTAATTTCTTTCCGCCTTCCGCTACTGTTCTTTGATCTGTCCTCACGCCCTGCCAAATAGAATGCATCAGCGATTTTCACAGTAGTGTCACGAAGGAAAATGATATTGTGGGCCTCCAAGTAGGCTACTGCTTTCGATACTCCACCAATATACTCATGATTGCCGGTAATGGCATAAACTCCCATGGGGGCCTTCAGTCGGGTTAGTACTTCTCCCAGGTTATGTCTGATAACCGGTTCCAGGTCTTCATCAACCACATCTCCGGCAAACAGTATAATATCAGGTTTAAGCTCTCCCATCTTATTGACAAGGATATTCATACGCCTCGGGCCGATTACCGTGCCCATGTGGATGTCTGTAGCCAAAGCAATCTTCAGTTCCTTTAATCCATTTGCACTTTTGTCCAGCTCTATTGTCAGCTTTCTAATCTTAGGATTGATTGCATTGATATGCCCGGCAACAATAGTTAGAAATATTACAACGATGCTGGTGACCAGTAATCCCGTTTTGAATTTCCAGGTGTAAACAGCCTGTGGGAGGAAGCCAATGAAATGATCGCTCAATCTTACCAAATCAATCACAAGCACCAGCAGGAAGAAATAGAGCATGGCTGCCAGCCAAAAAGAACCGGTCCAGGTAAGAGCATCTGTAAAATATGAAATATGGAACCGTTCAATGACCCTCCCCAGTATATATGACCAAACAACAACCCAGAATCCTACCTTTAACCAGGGTAGAAAGCCGGTGGAAGGATTCACCAGTTGAATCCCCCTGACATAAATATAGTAGTTGATCAGAAAGTAAACCAGCAAAACAATACTGAAGAAAAGTACAAACATGCCCGTTTTCATTAGAAAAAATTTACGTCACTTAACAAGCATTTCAATCTTTTGTTTGTGAAATCCCAGAATAGGAGCTACGGCAACTTTACTTTCTCGAATAAATATATTTCATGAGTTCCTCTTTTGAG
>CALCQV010000049.1 GCA_937894795.1 uncultured Bacteroidales bacterium | reverse complement strand
AATATTTGGAATCCAGGCAATCTTAACAGTATATTTGAGGTATTACTTTTATATATAATATCGTACTAAAGAAAAATATCCCTGTTACTGCATGAAGATAATATATTATGCTGGTCTTTCTAATTTACTTTATACAAACGCATTGCCAAATGGGGTGGGGTAGAAGGCAGATAATCAATGCAGTAGCATTGACTTCTTTCTATTCATTCCAATTAGGTTATTTGAAGTGCTACCCTCCTTAGGTGAATCTTTGGCGTACTAAAATCAAGCCCAATATACCTTTCCAACTAATTAATAAACCATTTTAAACCTTACCTATGAAACCAATAACCAAAATATTTCTGATAATGATCTTCATCACTTGCGCAGGTAATACTGCTAAAGCGCAAGAACCTAATTTTACAGTTCACTGGACTTCCTACTGTGAATTACAAAGTCTGGATTCTTATTATAAAGTAGAATGGGCGTTAATTTATATTCCTACCCAATCGGTAATCAGGCAAGGAAATGATATCCTAAATTTGACGGCCTCAACATTTTATAAAGAAGTAACAGATTGGGATTGTGACAAGGACGAATATCCGTTGAATTACATGTGGGCAGTGAGTGTTAAAAGATATCAGAATGACGATATTACGGTATCTTGTTCGGGAGAAGCACGTTCGTCATATTTAAGATGTAGCGACCTTTATGATGGTGTTACATTAAATGTAAACATGACTTATCCGTAATTGTAGTATCTTTAGGCTGTGAGATAATAGATCTCCCAGCTTTTATTAATTAGGATTATGAAATTGCCACTTACATTTGTATTGGTATTATGTTTTTTTGTTCAAACTACTGCCCAAAAGCAATCTAATAACTGGTATTTCGGACAAAGTGCAGCCATTGAGTTTTCAACCGGCTCACCTGTTGCATTAACAGGCAGTGCGATGTACACACTACATGGTTGCTCAACCATAAGTGATTCAGCCGGGAATTTATTGTTTTATACTGACGGGAAAAAGGTTTACAACAAGTTTCATCAACAAATGCCCAATGGTTTTGGTTTATTGGGGGGAGATGGCACACAAAACTGTTTAATTGTTCCTTTTCCTGGAAACAATAAGAAGTTCTATATATTTACAGTTGGCACTGAACAGACGGCACCTCCTTTTACACCCAAAGGACTGTATTATTCCATTGTTAATATGAATCAAGATGCTGGTAAAGGAGATATTGAACCTTTTTATAAGAATATAGATTTACCACAATCGGATTTAGCTACATACAAAATAACTGCCGTAAGACATAAAAATAATAGAGATGTATGGGTAATAGTACGGAATCTAAGTGCACCTGAAAATGAATATCATAGTTATTTGATCACCCCTTCAGGATTAACAACTATACCAGTTAGATCTTCATGTATAACTTATGCCAATGCAACAGGTTCGGGAGGCGGCAGAGGACAAATGAAGGTTTCTCCTGATGGGAATTTGATATGCTCTGCTGTATTTGGACTTCTTGGCAATGAGATTGGTTCATTTGATACAAATACCGGAAAGATAGATATATTATATTCATTTGTTCTCAATATTAGCAATCCTGAAATACATGGAGTTGAATTTTCTTTAGATTCAAAGTACTTATACTTGACAAATTACAATTTTGGTAATAATAACCGTTTATTACAATTTGATCTTTCACTCTTACCAAACAAAGATCTCTTTCTTGCCTCAATGAAGATTATATCTGAACCTGCTGGTACTGCACGTGATCTTCAAGCTGCTCCTGACGGCAAAATATATGTAGCCCGACGAGACAGTGATTACCTGGGTGTAATTAACAACCCTAGTGCAGAAGGGATAGCATGCGGTTATGACTCATTGGGCGTTTACCTAATTGGTTATATAAGTGGTGACGGTCTTCCCCAATTCATCCAGACCTACTTCCTTCGGTTCGATTATGAAGGTCAATGTGTTGGTGAGAACTATAGATTTACCCCTAATTTCAATCCGGTTCCAGATAGTATCCACTGGGATTTTGGGGACCCGGCCAGTGGAGCCAATAATACTTCAAACGAGTTAAATCCACAGCATACTTATTTGCAGGGTGGAATCTATACGGTAACCGCTTTTGTAAGGTATCCGGATGGCAGGG